>JBBRIY010000013.1:0-17611 GCA_038220215.1 Propionibacteriales bacterium | reverse complement strand
GTGGTGGCGGCGCTGGCCACGCACTGGCACTTCGACCATGCTTTCGGCCTCGCCGGTTTCGACGGAGTGCCCACCTACGCCCACGAGACGGTCCCGAGCTGGCTGGCGCACCCGAGCGCCCGCGAGGTTGCAGAGACCCTCGGCGTCCCGTTCGATTCGCTGGCTGCGCCGACGCAGACGTTCGCGCTGGCCCGCGTGGTCGACCTGGGCGGCCCGCGGGTCGAACTCGTCCACTTCGGACGTGGGCACACCGACGGCGACGTGGTGGCGATCGTGCCAGACACCGGGGTGATCTTCACCGGGGACCTGCTCGAGAGCGCCGGCCCGCCGGCATTCGGCTCCGACTGCCATCTCAGGGAGTGGCCCAGCGCCGTCGACGGGATCCTCGGCCTCGTCAGTGAGCACACGATCCTCGTGCCCGGCCATGGCGAGCCCATGGACCGGCTCGCGGCCTTCCAGCAGCGCGCGGAGATCTCCGGCCTGTATGGACAGGTCGAGTACCTGATCGGGCGCGGCGTGAAGATGGACGACGCGTACGCGGAAGGCGAATGGCCCTTCGACGAGACCACGGTCCGGGAAGCGCTGCCCCTGGCCTACGCCGAGCTGGCAGCAGCAGGCATCGTTCCCCGCAGGCAGCTACCCCTGGCCTGACGAAGACCCCGACTTGCGGCGGAACATGCTGCCACCGCCCTGGGGTCCGCGCTCGGCCGGACCCTTCTCCTTGTGGTGGCCACCGTCACCGGCGACACCCTCGGAGGCATGCTGCTTGCGGGCCAGGGCCTCGAGCATCTTGGCCTTGATGTCTTCATTCGGGTCGTTCTCGGCCATATCGCTGCTCCCTGTGTGATTTCTGGGTGTGATTTCTGGTTACGTCGTCACTCTGCCATCCCCGGCCAACCGACGCGAGGATCAGTCGCCGAACAGCGCGTCGCGCGCGGTCTGCCACAGCTGCGGGTCGTTGGCCGACAGCAGCCGGCGTCCGATCACCCCTGCGCGGTAGTCGACACCGGTGTCGGTGGAGATCCGTCCGCCGAGCTCTGTCACCATCAGGCCACCGGCGAGGTGATCCCAGGGGAACATCGAGCGGTAGCAGAGGAAGTCCACCTCGCCCTCGATGAGCTTCGGGTAGTCGATGCCGCACGAGCCCCAGGAGCGGGCCACCGTCACGTCGGCGGACTCCTCGCCGGGCACGGGGAGGTAGCTGGCTCCGAGCGGGACCACTCGCGGGCTGGTGCCGGGAGGGCTCACCGACGTGCCGTTGCAGGTGACGCCGCCGCCGAGCTCCACGACGTAGAGGCGAGCGTGGACCGGCTGCCAGATCCAGCCACGGACGGTGACGGCGTTGCGCACCTCGGCCAGCATGACGGCGAAGTCCGCGCCGCCACGGGCGAAGTTACGGGTGCCGTCCACCGGGTCGATGACCCAGGCATGTTCGGCTGTGGGAAGCATTTCCAGGCTGGACGGGTCGGTGAAGACGGCTTCCTCGCCGACGACGAGAACGCCCGGCTCTTCTGCCCGCAGCACGCGGGCGAGTTCGATCTCCGCCTCGCGATCGGCGACCGTCACGAGGTCGCCCGGCTTCTTCTCCTGGATGTCGCTGCTCTTGAGCGCACCGAACCGGGGAAGGATCAGCCGGTCGGCAACATCGGCAAGAAGTTCCGATACCTGGTCGGTCTGCACTTCGGAACTCCTGGATCGGCGGCTTGGGGTTGCTGGACAGGCTAGCCGCGCGCGGCGGCGCAGCCGTACCTCGTCCGTCCTGCAGTCGTTGCGCTCAAGCCTGCGTGACGAAGTCGATGAGCCGCTCGACCTCGCGGGGCAGCTCGGGTTCCAGGTCATTCCAGTCACGGACGCGGCGCAGGATCGCCTGCCAGGTGGCTGCGATGTCCGCCTGGGTGTTGGCCGGACGCCCGAGGGCCACGCTGATGCCGTGCTTCCATTCGAGGCCTCGCGGGATGTCCGGCCAGGCCTCCAGTCCGACCCGCGCGGGCTTCACCGCCTGCCAGATGTCGATGTAGGGATGCCCGGTGACGAGCACGTGGGCAGTGTCGAGCCCCTGAACGATGCGGGACTCCTTGCTGCCCCTGACGAGGTGGTCCACCAGCACTCCGAGCCGTCGTCCCGGTCCGGGAGCGAACTCGGCCAGGATCGCGGGAAGGTCGTCGATGCCGCCGAGGTATTCCACGACCACCCCGACATGGCGCAGGTCGTCACCCCAGATCTTCTCCACGAGTTCGGCGTCGTGGCGGCCCTCGACGTAGATCCGCGATGCCAACGCCACCTTGGCCGGCTCCACCGTGCCGACACGCGAACCCGACGCCGTGTGGGTGGGGGCGGCCTTGCGCACCGGACGGGGCTGGACGAGACTCACCGGCTTGCCGTCGAGCCAGAAGCCCGGTCCGAACGGGAAGCTCCGGCGCCTGCCCAACCTGTCCTCGAGCACGACCAGGCCGTTCTCCCAGCGCACCACCGAGCCGCAGAAGCCCGACGTGGGGTCCTCGAGCACCATGCCGACGGCGGCAGGGGTCTCCACGGTCACCGGCTTGCCCGCCCGCTGCCAGCCGGCGGTCAGCACATCCTTGTCGTAGCGCACCCGGTCACGATACGGCGAGGGCCACCCTTAGCGTCGAGTGCCACGCCCCACGGGCTGGCGCTCGGCGCGAAGGCTGGCCCTCGCTCGTGGAGAAGTGCGATCAGTCGGCGCCGAGATAGGTGCGCCTCACGCGGTCGTCGCCGAGCAGGTTCCTGCCGCTGTCGGAGAACATGATTTGGCCGACCTCCAGCACGTAGCCCTTGTCTGCCAGCGAGAGCGCGGCCTGCGCGTTCTGCTCGACCAGGAGGATCGTGACCCCGTCGGCTTGCAGTTCCCTGATGGTCCGCATGATCGTCTGGGTCATGATCGGGCTCAGGCCCATTGACGGCTCGTCGAGCATCAGCAGCTTCGGTCGGCTCATCATGGCCCTGCCGATGGCCAGCATCTGCTGCTCGCCGCCGGAGAACAGGCCGGCCGCCTCCGTCCGACGCTCACCGAGTACCGGGAACAGGTTGTAGACCCGATCCATGTCGGACTTCACCCCGGAGGAGTCCTTGCGGGAGTACGCCCCGAGCTTGAGGTTGTCCTCGACGGTCATCTGGCGGAACAGCCGCCGGCCCTCCGGTGACTGCGCGACACCGCGCTCGACCACCTTGTGCGCGGCAATCCCGTCCAGCCGCTCACCCTCGAACCAGATCTCGCCGGACACCGGCTTGAGCAGGCCCGAGATCGACCGCAGCGTGGTGGACTTGCCGGCACCGTTCGTGCCGAGCAGGGTGACGATCTCGCCCTTGCCGACCTCGAAGGAGATTCCCTTGACGGCGGTGACGCGGCCGTAGGCCACCACCAGGTCCTTGACCTCAAGCATCAGCGATGCCCTCCCCCGGGTTGGTGCCCGGCTGCTCGAACTCCCGGGCCGGCAGTTCCTCCGGCGGCGTGCCGATATAGGCCTCGATCACCCGCGGGTCGTTCTGGACGACCGCACCCACCCCTTCCACGAGCACGGCGCCACGCACAAGGCAGGCCACGCGGTCGCACAGGTTGAAGATGAACCGCATGTCGTGCTCGATCACCAGCACCGCAAGTCCCAGGTCGCGGATCTTGAAGATCAGCTCTTCGGCCTGCCGGGTCTCCTGAGGGTTCATGCCGGCGGTCGGCTCGTCCAGAAGCAGCAGCTTCGGATCCGTCGCGAGCGCGCGGGCAATCTCCAGCCGTCGCTGGTCGCCGTAGGGCAGGTTGCGCGAGAGCATGTCTGACGCGCCGGTGAGACCGACGAAGTCGAGCAGTTCCCGTGCGCGTTCGGTCGAGGCCCTTTCCTCGCGACGGTGCCGGGGCAGCCGGAAGATCGCGTCGATGGCATTGGTCTTGGTGCGGCTGTACATCCCCACCATCACGTTCTCCAGCGCCGTCATGTTGTGGAAGAGCCGGATGTTCTGGAAGGTCCGTGCCATGCCGGCCCGCACCACCAGCCGCGGTTGCGGCGGCAGGACGGCCCCGGCGAAGCGAACCTCTCCGGAAGTGGGCTTGTAGAGACCGGTCAGGCAATTGAAGAAGGTGGTCTTGCCCGCACCATTGGGCCCGATCAGGCCGAAGATCTCACCGGCGTGCACGTTGAGGCTGACATCGTTCACGGCGATCAGGCCACCGAAGCGCATGGTGACGTTGGCTGCCTCCAGCAGGAGCGTGCTGGCGTCGACGTGGTGCCCGACCCCTGAACTCACCTGGGTCATAGCTCGAACCCCTTTCGCTCCGGATTGAGATGGGCGTGATGGGTGATCAGTTCTTCCTCGATCTCCTCTGCCAGCTCCTCGTCCTCGCCATGGAACTCCAGCTGTCGCCGTTCGTCGGCGATGATGCCCTCAGGCCGGAACTGCATCATGATCACCATCAGCAGTCCGAAGAGCAGCAGCCGGTAGTCGGAGAAGAAGCGCAGCTTCTCCGGCAGCAGCTTGAGGATGGTGGCGCCGATCAGGACGCCGACAACGGTGCCCATGCCGCCGAGCACGACCGCCGCCAGCAGGAACGCTGACTCCAGGAACACGTACTGGTCGGGAGTCACCGAGACGTCGTGGTGTGCCTTGACCGCTCCGGCCACCCCGGCGAGGAAGGCGCCACCGGCAAATGCCAGCAGCTTCAGGGCGAAGGTGTTGACGCCCATGGCCTCCGCGGCGAGCTCGTCCTCACGGATGGCCACCCAGCCCCGGCCGATGCGGGAGTAGTTGAGGTTCATGAACACGACGATGATCAGGGCGATCACCACCAGCATCAGCCAGTAGTAGTTGGCGAACCGTCCGATGTCGACCCCGAGGATGTTGTGCGCCTCACCGAAGTCGAAGCCGAGGAAGTTCAGCTCGGGGATACCGGAGATGCCGTTGGACCCGTTGGTCACGTTGGGTCCGTCGTTGCCGTCGAGGTTGTTCATGGTGATCCGGAAGATCTCCCCGAACGCCAGCGTCACGATCGCGAGGTAGTCGCCGGACACGCGCAGCGTTGGTGCACCGATCAGCAGGCCCAGCAGCGACGAAACCGCACCGGCGATCAGGACGGTGATGATGAAGGGCGGATGAAAATCGATGGTCGAGAAGGCCGATTCCGACAGCACTGCAGCTGTGAACGCGCCGGCTCCGAGGAAGGCGATGTAGCCCAGGTCGAGCAGTCCGACCAGTCCGACCACGATGTTCAGGCCGAGCGCGGCCGCGGCGAAGATCAACACCTGGGAGGCGATCGACATGTTGGCGTCCGACCCGTCCTGCGTGAACGGGAACGCGAACGCGACGATGAACGCCGACATGACAAGGACCCGGTTGTTGTTGGCTCCGGCGATGCCGATCCAGCCCATGACCCCGAACTGCCGCAACACGAGGACGACCCCGACAAGGAAGGAGAGATAGGTGAGGAAGGCGCCGGCATCGGTCTGGTTCAGGGCGAAGGCGGCTGCGAAGAGGACAGCAGCCATCATCAGGGCGATGCCGATGATCTGCAGCCACTTGGGGCTCTTGACGCGTTCGAGCGTCGGTTCCGGCGAGTCGGGAAGGAACGGCGTCGCCACCGCGGCCAGCACGGCACCGGCAAGGGCGAGCCAGCCACCGGTCTCGATGTTCACCACGCCCTTGAGCTCGATCGCGATCGCGGCAAGAGCGATGCCAACGGTGACAAGCGTCGCCAGCGATGCGGTCTTCGCCGACGTGTTCCAGGCAACCACCTTGGCGAAGCTGCCGAGGCGCTGCTTGCCCACTAGCGGGATCGCCAGCAGGAGCAGGATCATGACCGGCAGGATCACGAAGAAGAGCTGTAGCGGCGAGGGCGCGCCCGCGAAGGAGACGTCGTCGAGCGCCTGGGGGCCGTAGGCCCACTTCAGGAAGACCGACACGATCATCAGCAGCGCGCCGATGATGCCGACGACACGGGCCGGGTAGCGCAAACGAAGCTTGGTCTGGTCGCTGATGATGACCCTCATGCCCGGTCCACCACCTTGGCGCCGAGGAGGCCTTGCGGCCGGAACACCAGGACGAGGATCAGCAGGACGAAGGCCCAGACGTCCTTCCAGGCCGAACTGCCGAACTGGCCGGGGATGAAGGACGTGGCCATGGCCTCGACGATGCCGAGGACAAGGCCCCCGACCACGGCACCGTTGATGTTGCCGATTCCGCCGAGGACAGCTGCCGTGAACGCCTTGAGGCCGGCGAGGAAGCCCATCCGGAAGTCGATGTTGCCGTAGCTGAGGCCGTGGGCCACGCCGGCGATGGCGGCGAGGCCGGCGCCGACGGCGAACGCTGCGACGATCACCTTGTCCACATTGATGCCCATCAGGCGTGCGGTGTCGGCGTCCTGGGAGGTGGCGATCATTGCGCGACCGGTCTTTGTGCGGTTCACGAAGTACCAGAGGAAGACCGTGCTCAGAGCGAGCGCACCGATCGTGAAGACCGCCGGCATCTGAATGAGCACTCCGCCGACCTGGATGCTCTCACCGGAGATGCCTGCCACGGCCGGGAACGCGATGGCGCTCTTCGCGTCGGGGAAGCCGGGGATCCTGCCATAGAACAACCGGACGAACTCCTGCAGGAACACCGAGACGCCGATGGCAGTGATCAACGGCGCGAGCCTCGGAGCATTCCGGAGCGGACGGTACGCGAACCGCTCAGTGAGTAGTGCGACCGCCACCGAGACGGCGATGCCGCCGAGCAGCATCAACGGGAGCAGGACCAGCAGTGATGCTGCCACGCCCCAGTCTGTGGGCTGGCCGAGGATCATCCAGGTACCGAACGCGCCGAAAGCGCCGACCATGAAGATCTCGCCATGCGCGAAGTTGATGAGCTGGACAATGCCGTAGACGACGGTGTAGCCGACCGCGATGAGTGCATAGAGCGCACCGAGCGACAGGCCGTTGATCAGTTGCTGGAAGAACAGTTCCATTTAGCCACGCACCCCTCAGGTCAATGGACGCGACCCGCTGGCGCCCACCCCGAGGGGTGGACGCCAACGGGCCCTGCGATTACTTCAGTTCGCCGGTCTTCTTGGCGGCAAAGGCACCGTTGGTCACGGCGTAAACCGTGAGCACGCGGGACACCGAGTCGCCGAACTCGTCGAAGCCGACCTTGCCGGTAGCGCCGTCGAAGCTCACATCGGCCATGGCCGTGATGGTGGCTTCACGGGCCGACTTGGCGTCGGTGGCCGAGGCGAGGCTGACCTTCAGCGCAGCGATGATGGCGTTGGCCGCATCGTAGGAGTACGCGCCGTAGGCCTCGTAGCCCTCGGAGAAGCCGGCTGCCTTGTAGCCATCGAGGAACGGCTTGGCCGACTCGAGGGTGTCCACCGGAGCACCTACGGAGGTTGCCAGGTCACCGTCGGTGCCGCCGAGCTTGACGAACTCGCCGGAGAAGATGCCGTCGCCACCCATGACCGGAACCTTGAGCCCGGCAGCCTTCATCTGCTTGGACAGCGGACCGGCCTGCGGGTACTCACCGCCGTAGTAGACGGCCTCGGGAGCGGAGCCCTTGATCTTGGAGATCACAGCGGAGAAGTTCTTGTCATCGGGGTTGATGGTCTCTGCTGCGACGACCGTCCCGCCACCGGCGGTGAAAGCCTTGGAGAACTCGCTCACCAGGCCCTGGCCGTAGGACTTCTTGTCGTGGATCGTCGCGACCTTCTTGACGCCTTCACCGAGCAGGTACTGCGCGGCGAACGGGCCCTGGACAGCATCGGTGGTGCAGGTCCGGAAGTAGTTGGCATTCGGACGAGCCGGGGCGGTCAGGTAGTCGGCGCCCTTGGTGAGTGCCGGGTTGGTGTTGGCAGGCGAGACCTGAACGATCTTGGCCGAATCCAGCACCGGGATGACGCTCTGAGCCACCGAGGAGTTCAAGGTGCCGACCACGCCGACGACCGCATCATCGGAGGCGAGCTTGGTGGCGGCGTTCTTGCCGGTGTCGGGCTTGGCTTCGTCGTCTTCTGCAGCCAGTTCGAGCGTCCAGCCGGGGATGGCCTTGGACTCGTTTGCCTGCCGGATAGCGAGGTCGACGGAGTTGCGAATGCCCAGGCCGAGTGCCGAAAGATCACCGGAGAGCGGCGCGATCACGCCGATCTTGGCAATCTTGTTGGCGCCTGTGCTGCCACCCGTGGTGGCTTCGGTGCGGGATCCGCACCCAGTGAAGGCGAGCGAAGCTGCCACCAGGGCGACTCCAGCGAGCTTGAATGAACGCTTGAACACATTTCCTCCTCGTAAGCGTCTGGTACCCGGACCCCCAGGTTGGGCAAGGGTAAGGCGCAGGCATATTCGAGCACCCGCATGTCTCAACTCTGTTACAAAACCGTTGTGTGCTTCGGTGTTACCGAATCGTTGTACTTGGCGTTAAGAGAGTCAATGCTGCGCGAGTTCAATCCAGGAGGTCGCGAATCACGGCGTCGGCCAGAAGCCGTCCCCGCAACGTGAGCACAAGCCGTTCCGGGCTCTCGATCGCCAAACCGGATGCCGCAAGGGCGGGGATGCGGCGCCGCTCGGACCCGGTCAGTACGTCCAGGGGCAAGCCGGTGGCCAGCCGCAGCTCCAGCATGACCCGCTCGACCCGTCGGTCGGACGCCTTGAGTACCTCGCGGGCCTGAGCAGGACTGCTGCCGTCGACCAGCGCTGCGCTGTAGGTGCGGGGATGACGGACGTTCCACCAGCGGACGCCGTTCACGTGGGAGTGGGCGCCAGGCCCGAAGCCCCACCAGTCCTGCCCGAGCCAGTAGGCAAGGTTGTGCCGCGACTCGTGGCCGGGCCGGGCCCAGTTGCTCACTTCGTAGGCGCTGTAGCCGGCAGCGACCAGCCGCTCCTCTGCGAGCGTGTAGCAGTCGGCCTGCTCGTCGTCGTCGATGCCGGGCAGCTCACCGCGTCCGATGCGGGCAGCAAGCCGGGTGCCGGGCTCGACGATCAGCGAGTACGCGGAAACGTGGTCGGGCTCGAGGCCGATCGCTGCGTCCAGGCTGGCCTCCCAGTCGGCGAGGGTCTCGGTCGGGCTGCCGTAGATCAGGTCGAGGCTGACGGAGGAGAAGCCGGCCTCGCGGGCCCAGCGCACGACCTGCGGCACCCGTCCGGGTGTGTGCCGGCGGTCCAGCACGGCAAGGACGCCGGGACGGGCCGACTGCATGCCGAGGGACAGCCGGGTGAAGCCGGCGGCGACGAGGGTGTCGAGGTACGCGCGGTCGACCGACTCGGGGTTGGCCTCCGTCGTGATCTCGGCGTCCGGTGCGAACCCGAAGCGGTCGCGCACGGCTGTGAGCAGCCCGGCGAGCTCTGTCGCCGGCAGCATCGTGGGGGTCCCACCACCGAAGAAGACGCTGTACAGCGGCGGGGCCTCCGGCAGCACCCGTGCTGCCAGGTCCAGCTCTGCCCGCGCTGCGGCGAGGTACGCGTCCTGGCTGGAGCCGGGCGCTGCCCCCAGTTCTGCTGCGGTGTAGGTGTTGAAGTCGCAGTAGCCGCAGCGCACGGCGCAGAACGGCACGTGGACGTAGGCGCTCAACCGGCGCCGGGCCAGGCCGGAAAGGGCCACTGCCGGCAACGAGCCGTCAGTCGGGGCCGGCTGGCCCTCCGGTGGTGTGGACGGCACCGGTCAGGGCAGCAGGAACGGCAGCGACTGGCCGTCGAGTGCCCGACGGCACTCGCAACTGGCGCTCGCGTCCGGTTCGTTGGCCGGCATGGCGGCGATCGTGGCCGTGAGGAGCGCCTTCATGCGCTCGATGTTGGCGGAGAACTGCGCCAGCACCTCGGTGTGGGTCACGGCCTCCCCGCCGTCGACGCCCGCGTCGTGATCGGTGACGAGGCAGACCGTCGTGAAGCACATCGCCAGTTCGCGGGCGACCGAAGCCTCCGGCATGCCGGTCATCCCGACGATCGTGCCACCGGCCGCGGCATGCCACCGCGATTCGGCCTTGGTGGAGAAGCGCGGCCCGTTGATCACGACGAGGGTCCCGCCGTCGAGCGGCTGGAGGTCGGCGTTCCCTGCACCGAGGACGGCAGCGCGTCCGCGTGGGCAGTACGGGTCGGCGAACGACACGTGCACGACCTTGCCCTTGGCGTGGTAGACGGTGTGCTTGCGTCCCCAGGTGCGGTCGATGACCTGGTCGGGAACGACGAAGGTTCCGGGGCCGAGCTCCGGGCGCAGCGACCCGACGGCCGCCGGCGCGAGCACCTGGCGGACGCCGACGCTGCGCAGCGCCCACAGGTTCGCGCGGTAGTTCACGCGGTGCGGCGGGAACTGGTGGTGCTGGCCGTGTCGCGGCACGAAGGCGACCCGGCGTCCGGCGACCTCGCCGATCGTGATCGGAGCGCTGGGCGCACCGAACGGGGTCGAGGGGAGGACAGAGGTGGCGTTGTTCAGGAACTTGTAGAAGCCCGAGCCACCGATGATGCCGATCTCTGCGTCCATGGGCGGCAGCCTATGCCGTCGGTGCCCGCGATGACGCTGAACAGCCCCCAGACCGTATTGGGGACGGTTCCAAACTCGGTCCATCGGGCACCTGTACTCCGCTGGGTTGACTAAGCTGGTCCGATGGACCGAGTTTGGAACCGTCCCCAATCTGGTCCAGCCAGCTCGTCCGATGGACCGAGTTTGGAACCGTCCCCAATCTGGTCCAGAGAGCGTGGGGACTACGTCGGCGATGGGGCTACTTCTTGTCCTTGCCGACCTCGCCCGTGGACAGCGCTGCGACGAAGGCCTCCTGCGGCACCTCGACCCGTCCGACCATCTTCATGCGCTTCTTGCCTTCCTTCTGCTTCTCCAGCAACTTGCGCTTGCGGCTGATGTCACCGCCGTAGCACTTCGCGAGCACGTCCTTGCGTAGCGCGCGAATGCTCTCGCGGGCGATCACCCGGGTGCCGATCGCCGCCTGGATGGGCACCTCGAACTGCTGTCGCGGGATGAGCTCCTTGAGCCGCTTCGACATCGCGACGCCGTAGGCGTAAGCGGCATCGACGTGCACGATCGACGAGAAGGCGTCCACCGGCTCGCCCTGCAGCAGGATGTCGACCTTGACCAGCTTGCTGACCTGTTCGCCGGCCTGGTCGTAATCCAGCGACGCGAAGCCCTTGGTGCGGGACTTCAGGGCGTCGAAGAAGTCGAACACGATCTCCGCAAGCGGCAGGAGGTAGCGGATCTCGACCCGGTCCTCCGACAGGTAGTCCATGCCCTGCTGCTCGCCACGGCGAGCCTGGCAGAGCTCCATGATCGTCCCGATGTAGTCGGTCGGGGTGAGGATCGTTGCGCGCACGACGGGCTCGTGGACCTCGGTGATCTTGCCTTCGGGATACTCGGACGGGTTCGTGACGATGTGCTCGGACCCGTCCTCCATCACCACCCGGTAGACCACGTTGGGCACGGTGGAGATCAGGTCGAGGCCGGCTTCACGCTCCAGGCGCTCGCGGACGATCTCCATGTGCAGCAGGCCGAGGAAGCCGACCCGGAACCCGAAGCCGAGCGCGCTGGAGGTCTCGGGCTCGTAGACGAGCGCCGCGTCGTTGAGCTGGAGCTTGTCGAGGGCCTCGCGGAGTTCGGGGAAGTCGGCCCCGTCGATCGGGTAGAGGCCGGCGTAGACCATCGGGTTCGGCGGACGGTAGCCGCCGAGGTCCTGGTCCGCAGGGTTCGCCGCGGAGGTGACGGTGTCGCCGACCCGCGACTGGCGGACCTCCTTGACGCCGGTGATCAGGTAGCCGACCTCGCCGACGCCCAGGGACCCGGACTTCAACGGGTCCGGCGAGATCACCCCGACCTCGAGGGTCTCGTGAGCGGCCCTTGTCGACATCATCAGCACCTTCTCGCGGTGGCTGAGCTCGCCGTCGAACACCCGGACGTAGGTGACCACGCCACGGTAGGTGTCGTAAACGGAGTCGAAGATCAGTGCGCGCGGCGGAGCTGTCGGGTCGCCGACCGGGTGCGGGATGTCGGCGACGATGTGATCCAGCAGCTCACGCACACCCACCCCGGTCTTCGCCGAGACCCGGAAGATGTCGTCGGGATCGCACCCGACGAGGTGGGCGATCTCGAGGGCGTACTTGTCGGGCTGCGCGCCGGGCAGGTCGATCTTGTTCAGCACCGGAATGATGTGCAGGTTTGCCTCGAGCGCGAGGTACAGGTTGGCAAGGGTCTGGGCCTCGATGCCCTGGGCTGCGTCGATCAGCAGGACCGCACCTTCGCACGCTGCCAGCGACCTGGAGACCTCATAGGTGAAGTCGACGTGGCCGGGGGTGTCGATCATGTTGAGCACGTAGTCGGTGCCGTCGACCTGCCACGGCATGCGGACGGCCTGTGACTTGATGGTGATGCCACGCTCACGCTCGATGTCCATCTTGTCGAGGTACTGCGCCCTCATCGAACGTCCGTCGACCACACCTGTGAGCTGCAGCATGCGATCGGCCAGCGTGGACTTGCCGTGGTCGATGTGCGCAATGATGCAGAAGTTCCGGATGATCTCCGGTGGGGTCTTGCCTGGAATCGGTGTGGGCATCTAGTTCCTGGTCAGCGGGACAGCCAGCACACGATACCGGACGCTGATCTGTGCGACTTCTCCGATGACGCCGAGCGTCGTCGTCTGACAAGTCGGCTGGTGAGGGCGATTTGAGGCACCGGACCAGACACTGGTACAGTTCGAAATCGCGTCTGCGCGGCGTGTGAATCACCCAATACCTGTGAAGAGGGCAAGCCCTGTGGCGAACATCAAGTCTCAGAAGAAGCGGATCCTGACCAACGAGAAGGCCAGGCTGCGGAACAAGGCCGTCAAGTCCGGTCTGCGTACGCATGTCCGCAAGTTCAACGAGGCCATCGACGGTGGCGACACCGTGAAGGCCCAGGAAATGGCCCGTACCGCGACCAAGGCCCTCGACAAGGCCGCGAGCAAGGGCGTCATCCACAAGAATCAGGCTGCCAACCGCAAGTCGGCTATCGCAGCCAAGGCCGCCGCGCTCTGATCTTCCTCAATCGACGCCGCTCGGGAGACCGGGCGGCGTCTGTTGTCCCCGAGGCCGGCTGAGCCTTCAGCGCTGGCGGCCGCGATAGCCGATCACGTTCAGCACCACCTGCTCGAGCGCGAAGCCGGGATCGCTCGCAGCGCCCTTGATCTGGGCGTCGGCGACGGCAACGGCCTTGATGGCGCGCGCCACAGCGACGGGTTTCCAGTCGCGCGACAGTCGTGACAGATCCTTCAGCTTCCACGGCGGCACGCCGATGACGCGGGCCAGGTCTGCGTCGCGCAAGCGGAGATCGCGCCCGTCCAGGTACTTGCCGAGACTGCGCAGGTTGTTCGACAGCGCGCTGGTGATCAGAACCGGGGCGACCCCGGTTGACAGTGCCCACCGCAGCTTCCCGAGGGCGCCGTCGAGGCGTCCACTGAGCACGTCGTCAGCAACGGCGAAGCTGGTCACTTCGGCCCGGCCACCGAAGTAGCGCCGCACCGCGGTCTCGGTGACAACCCGCTCAGGGGCGTCGTCCAGGAGCTGACGGATCGCCGCGGCCAGCGACAGTGGGTCGCTGCCGACCGCATCGACGAGTATTGCGGCCGTCGCCGCGTCGATCCGGCCCTGCTGGCGGCGGGTCTCCGCGGATACGAACTGGGGCAGGTCCCACGCCTTGATGCTCGGGCAGTCCACGGCCTCAAGACGCAGCTTCTTCAGCCGGTCCAGGACCGCCTTGCCCTTGTTGCCGCCGGGGTGAACCAGCGCAAACGCGAGGTCGGAGCCCGGCTCGGAGGCCATACCCACCACCTGGTCGGCGAGCTCGGGTGCCAGTTCACTGAGCTCGGTCACGACCAGCACCGTTGCCGAAGCGAACAGTGAGCCGCCCGCGGCTTCTGCCAGCGAGCCGCCGTCCACCTGGCCGGCCTCGACCCGCACGACGGCTGCATCCGGACGTTCGGCCATGGCTCGTGCGACGAACCCGGCGACGGCCCGTTCAGCGAGCAGCGACTCCGGTCCGGTGACCAGCAGCGCGTGCCCGAACGGGCTGGTTTCCTCCACGGGGCAAGCATGCCATTGATGTCGGACATCCTTTTCCCGCGTACGCGGTCCACTCCCGGGCGTCCAGCCGGAGGGGTCAGGGCTGCAACCCGTTAGCCGCCGCGTTGCGTGGTCACCCGCAGGGTCTCCCCGATGCGCGCGACTGCGATCGAGCCGCTGAGGTCGGTGCGATAGACCTGCGCGCCGGTTCCGGCCACGGTTGCGATCGTTCGCGCGGCAGGGTGACCGTAATCGTTGTCGGCTCCGACGCTGACGAGCGCGACACTGGCGTGCGTCGCGCCGAGGAAAGCCGGCACCTGATGGGCGGAGCCGTGGTGGGGCACCAGCATCACCTGTGCCGCGAGGTCGGGGACGGTAGCCACGGCGTTGCCCTGCCCGGCCACCTCCACATCGCCCGCCAGCAGGATCCGCAGGTCGCCGGTCGTGACCCGAAGGACCTGGGAGGAGTCGTTGGCGTCGGCGGAGTCCTCTCCGGCCAGCCCGCTGCCGGCGAACGGACGGATCGCCAGCACCGCCACCTGCACCGGTCCGGCGCCGACGACCATGCCGGGGCTGGCCACCGTGCGCGGGATGCCCGTGGTGAGCGCGAGGACCTGCCGCCACCCCGACGCCGGTTCGGTGACCCCGGACACCAGCACATTGTCGACCCGACGTCCGGACAGCACCCCGGCGACGCCCCCGATGTGGTCTGCGTGCAGGTGGGACAGGATCAGCCACGGGACGTCGGTGACGCCGAGCTGGTCGAGGCAACGGTCCACCGCCGCCGGCTCCGGACCGGCGTCGACAACGATCGCCTGGCCCGGACCGGCCGCGATCACGGTGGCGTCACCCTGGCCCACGTCACAGCTGACCACCTGCCACTGTGACGGCGGCCAGCCGGGAGCGCTCACCGGCCGGAACAGCACCAGCATCATCGCCACCGCGAGCAGCACCACCAGCCACGGACGGCGCCACAGCAGCGGCATCCCCGCAAGAAGCGCAACACAGGCGACGCCGAGGACACCGAGCGCCACGGGCCCGGCCGGCCAGCTCACACTCGCACCCGGCAGCGCGCTCCCCACTGCGGCGATCCAGCACAACGCCTGGGCGAACCCGCCGGCCAACCACCCGACCACCATTGCCAGCGGCGGGCTGACCACCGACAACCCGGCAGCAAGGAAGCCCAGGACGGTTCCAGGCCCGACCAGTGGCGCGGCGACCAGGTTCGCCAGCAGCCCGACAAGGCTCACCTGTCCCGAGATCGCGGTCACGATCGGCTGCGTCGCCAACTGTGCCGCCACCGGCACCGTGACGGCCTCGGCCAGCCAGCCCGGCAGCCAGGTGGCCAGCACCCGCGCCCAGCGGCTCGCCCACACGATGATGCCGCCGCTGGCGCACACCGACAGCACGAAGCCGGTAGAGCGCCCCAGCCAGGGGTCGGCCACAACCAGGACGATCACGGCCCACGACAGCAACCGCAAGCCCTGCCTCGTTCCGCCCCACCCCAGCGCAGCCAGCCCGACCAGGCCCATCGCCGCAGCCCGGAGCACACTCGGCTCGGCCCGGCACAGCAGCACGAAGGCCACCACCCCGGCCAGTGCCACCCCCCGCCGCCACCAGCCAACGACACCCACTCGCGCAGCCCCCCACAGGATCGCGGCCAGCAACAAGGTCAGGTTTGCGCCGGAAACTGCCGTCAGGTGCGTGAGGCCGGTCGTTTGGAACTGCGACCGCAGCGATTCCGACATGCCTTCGGTGTCACCGACGACGAGGGCCGGCACCAGGGTTGCGACGTCGGGGGGAAGCCCGGCCACCGCTGCCCGCAGCCCGGCTCTGACGTGAGTCACCGCCGCATCTACCTGACCCGGTGGCGCGAGCAGGATCGGCGACGCCCGGGCCCGAGCCCACGCGCTGATGGGCTCCTGCGGTTCGGCCGTGCCAAGTCGCACCACGGCAGCTACCGTCGCCCCTGCCGGAACGCTCGACCATGCCCGAAGGATGTCGCCGGACGCCGTGAGCCGGATGCTCGCTCCGGACGTCCAGGTGGCACCGCGGCCCTGAACCTTGACCAGTTCGGCGTCGACGATCCAGACCGGCCCGCCGCGGGCACCGTCGCTGAGGTGGCCACCGCCCACCTGCGCTTCGATTCTCACCACAGCACCCTGGTTGGCCCACTCCCCCAGCGGTCCGGCGGTCTTGGCCCAGCCGCGGACACCGCCGATCGCCAGGGCCAGCAACAGCACCGTCCCTGCGCCGGCCAGCAGCCACCGGTGGCGCCACCATCCCAGCCCTCCGATCAGGGCGGCGAGCGCAGCCGCACCCCCAGCGAGCCCCGGCAGCCCGGCCGTGCCCGCCCAGACCCCGGCCCAGGCGGCTGCTGCCAGAACCGGCGCACGCCAGTCGAGAGCCTCGTCCACCGGCCGTCCATGCTCGTCCTCAGACCCGGACATTCGGGGCGATATCGGCATAGGTCTTCGGCCCGATCCCATCCACCTCCTGCAATTCGGTGACCGCGGAGAAGCGGCCGTGGAGCTTTCGCCAGTCGAGGATCTTCTGGGCCGTCACCGGACCGACGCCGGGCAGTGTGTCGAGCTGCTCGAGCGTCGCCGTGTTCAGCGAGACGGTTGCCGAACCGCCGGAGGATCCCGCAGCAGCGTCGCCGCCCTCGCTGTGCACCTCGCCTCGTGGCTTGCCCTTGGTGCCGATCACCACCTGCGAACCGTCGACCACGACCGCGGCAAGATTCAGCTCACCGGGATCGGCCGAAGCGATCAGGCCCCCCGCCTTGTCGATCGCGTCCGCGACCCGGGCACCCTGCTGCAGTTCCACCACGCCGGGATTCCTGACGGCGCCCAGCACGTGGACGAGCACGAACGGCGTCGCCGTTGGCGTCGGGGTCGCGCTGGCCAGCACGGTGGGCACGGCCGCGAGAGCCACCGGCGTCGACTTCGCTTGCAGCAGGCTGTACGCCGTCCAGCCGCACCCCACGAGGAGGACCACCACGACGCCCGCCAGGTGCTCCCTGGTGAACTCCACCGCACGGCGGCCCAGGTCGGCCGCGCGCCCGGAGAACCCGGAGTCTCGGGCTGCCCGCGCAGGGGCGTGTTCGGTCGCGGGCTGCACCGGATCCGCCCGACCCGTTCCAGGGGTCACCTCACCCGGTGTCCCCGGTGGGCCAGGCTCGACGCCGGCGGGCAGCGCGTGCCGTGGCTGGACCTCGGCCAGGAGGGCTTCCAGCCTGAGCCTGACGACGTCGCTCATCACCGGATCTGGTGCGACCTTCATGTGTGGCACTATCGGCAGCCGTTGCGCCGGGCGGTCAACCGATCGGCACCCTGTGGACAACGCCGGGCCGATAGCCGGGTTACCCACAGGACCGATGCCGGGGCAGCAGCAGCGGCGGGATACCCTTGAGCGCCGGCACAGCAGGTGCAGTGCCGACGACCTTGCAGAAACGGACGAACCGGAAGAGGAGCCCCGATGGCCACCCAGCTCGATCTCGCCACCACCCCCAAGGCGCACGGCGGGTGCGGCTGTGGCTGTGGGAGCAGCGACGCCACCCCGGAACTCGTCGTATCCTCGCTGCCGAAGATCATCCGTCACGGGGCGATCATCGGCGG
>JBBRIY010000012.1:0-18178 GCA_038220215.1 Propionibacteriales bacterium | reverse complement strand
GTCAGCTGGTAGTCGTCGAGCGTGAACGGGTAGCCGGCAGCGAACTCGGCGATCGTGCCATCGGTGCTCATTGCGTCGCCGCTGCATAGATCGTCAGGCAGTCACCGACGGCCCGCAGCGTGAGGGGCACGCCGCCGAGTTCCTCGCCGTCGGCCATGGCAAAGAGACCGTCGCCGTCCACGACGACCTCCCTGGCCCGCAGCAGCTCCACGGCAGGGTCGCGCACGAACTTTCCGGTATAGATGGCGGGCAACAGGCGCAACAGGGTCGCGCGGCTCACTGGGTGGATGACGGTCAGGTCCAGGAGGCCGTCGGTCACGTCGGCATCCGGGCAGACCTGCATCCCGCCACCGAACCAGCCGGCATTGCCCACGGCGACGAACATGGCCGTCTGGTTGCGCTGCTGGCCGTCGATCAGGAGCCGGTACGGCAACGGGTCGAACCGGCGGAGCTCGGCGATCGCCGACCACGCGTAGGCCAGTCCGCCGAAGCTCCAGCGCTGCTGGTTGGTGCGGTAGTTCACCCTTCCGTCGTACCCGGTGGAGACGATCGAACCCACCCAGCGGTGCTCCGCGCCGCCGGCCAGCTTCCCGCTGGCCGACATCAGGTCGATCCGCCGGGTGTGGCCGGCGACGATGGTGCGGACGGCAGCCGCGGCCGTTGCCGGAGTTCCCACACCGCGGCAGAAGTCATTGCCGGTCCCCGCGGGGATCAGTCCGAGCGGCACGTCCGAGGTGGCACAGGCGTTGAGGCCCAGGTGCATCATCCCGTCCCCACCCATCACCAGCAGTGAATCCGCCATGCCGACGGGGCCCGCCGGCCGGGCCTGCTCCACGGCGGCGATGCACCGGAGCCGGGCCTCGGCGTAGGTGCTGGTCTGGAAGACACGGAGGCTCGCCCCGGGCAACCCGGTGAGCAGCCCGCTGGTGACCTTCGGCAGCAGGCGCCGCGCGCGGCCACCACCGGCCGACGGGTTCACCACAAGCGTCAGGGTGGGCCCGTTGTAGTGCAGGGGCATCAGACCGCCTCGAGCGCTGCTGCTTTCGCCTTACGGCGGTCATTGACGCGGCAGACCTGCTCGGCCGCGACGTACAGCAGGGACATCGGCAGGGCCAGGGCCAACATGGAGAACGGGTCGGTGGACGGGGTCGCGGCCGCACCGAAGACGAAGGTGCCGAAAATCACGAAGGTGCGTGCCTTTGCCAGCTGGGCAGAACTCACCAGGCCGATCAGGTTGATGCCGACGACAATCACCGGCATCAGGAATCCCAGCCCGAAGATGACCATCAGCTGCAACTGGAGCTTGAGGAAGTCGTTCACTTCGAGCAGGTTGGTGATCGGGATGCTCGACGGCGTGAACGACAGCATCACCGAAATGCCCTGCGGCATGATCAGGTAGCCGACGAGAACGCCGAAGAGGAACAGCGGGATGGCAGCGCCGAGGAAGTACATCGCGTACCTCTTCTCGTTGGCCATCAGCGCGGGAACGATGAAGGCCCACAGCTGGTAGAGCCAGATCGGCGAGGCGAGGATCAGCCCCGCCACCACGCACACCTGGAGGGCCAGCATGATGGGCGTACCGACGCCACTGATGACGGTGGAGGCTGTGAGGTTCGGGTTGCTCGCCTTCAGCATCTCCATGGCGATCAGGTAGGGACGCATCACCACCAGGTACAGCTGGTTGTACCAGATGGCCGCGACGCTGCTGGCCACGATGATCGCCGCGGCTGCAACTATGAACCGGTACCGCAGTTCACGCAGGTGATCGGCGAGCGACATCACCCCGCCGGGAGCACCCCGCGGGGGCCTCAGCCAGGAGAAGCGACCCTTACCTTTGGCCACTGAAAGTTCAGGACTTGGTCTCGGTGTCGGTTTCGCGCTCGGGTTCCACCGGGGACGTCGACGGCACGATCGGCGCCACGGCCGGCTGCGTGCTCGACTGGGCGGTCACCGGCGGAACCGGCTCGTCAGCGACGGAGGACCGCAGCGACGCAGTTTCCTCCTTGAACTCCCTGATTGCCTTGCCTGTGTTCTTGCCGATCCCGGCCAACCGCGAGCCGCCGAACAGCAGCAATGCGATCAGGGCCAGAATCACCCATTCCCAGCCGCCCATACTCGGCATGCCAGTCTCCTTCTTCGTCGGACGTTCCGGGCAACCTTAGCTCTCTTGACGGGCGGGAAGTTCCGGGCGGACCTGCTCGAGCAGCGCGGCGAGCTCCGCTGCCCTGGTTCCAAGCATCTCAACCTCCGAAAACAGGTCGGAGGCCTTGTGCCATAGCCACACGCCGTAGCTCGCCACCATCACAAGTCCGGCGAGCGCGATGCCGCCGAAGACGAGAACCCAGACCATGGAGAAACCCTACTCCGCGCCGTAGGCGGCCAGCGCCTCCGCCGCAGCCTCACGGGCTCCCGCAGCTGCCTCGGCAGGCACGACGGCGCGCACCGCCCGACCCAGTCGCAGCAACAGGCTGCGCAGCCACGCCGGGTCCGCGACCAGCAGGTCGACCTCGATCGCGTCCGGCACCTGCCGCAGCGCGCGGATCGGGTGGTACTCAGCGATCCAGGCGGCCTCGGGTGCCAGGTGCAGCGTCACCTCTGCGGCGTCCGGACGCTGTTCGAGCCACCCGGGCCCGAAGGCCGGCGGCTCGCCGATGGCGCCGATCGGCTCACCGGTCACCCGGACGGCGCTGATCCGGTCGAGACGGTACGTCCGCCAGGCGCCGCGCTCGAGGCTCCACGCCTGCAGGTAGCCGAAGCCGTCACGGACGATCAGCTGGGCCGGTGCCACCCGCGGGCTGGAGGGCGCGAGGCCGGCCCCGGTGTAGTCGAGCTCGACGACCATACGGGCGGCCACGGCTTCGGAGAGCCGTTCGCGGAGCTCCTCGGAGCCCCCGGCAACGGCGACGTGCGGGCTGGGTGCACCGGTGGCCTTCTCGAGCTTCGCAAGGGCGGAGTCGATGCCCTCGCCGACATGCCCGCCGGCCAGCTCCCGCACCGCACGCAGTGCGACGACAAGGCTCATCGCCTCGTCGGGCGTGAACCGCATCGGGCGCGCGAGGTACTCGGCGTTGGACAGCCGGATCTTTCCCGACGCCGCGACGGTGTCCATGTCGATCTCGATCAGGTCTCCGGGCATGCCGCCGGGCAGCCCGCAGTACCAGAGCACGTTCAGGTCCTCGAGCAGTTGGTCGGTGGAGACACCGAAGACGTCGGCCGTGGTGCCGAGTTCGGCGTCGGGGTGCGACTGCAGGTAGGGCACGAGTGCCAACAGCCGGGCGACCTGCTCTGCGGAAGTCATGCCAAGCTCCCGGCCACGGCCGTCAGTTCCGTCAGGACGCCCTGGCGGATCCGCGCCGGCGACAGCACCAGGGCGTCGGCGCCGTGGGCGCACAACTCCCCCACCAGGTCTGCCGCACGGGCGTAGCCGACCGCGTACACCTCGTAGCCGGCGGGGACGGTTCCCTGATGTTCGGCAGGGCGGCCGCGTCGCCGCAACTCCGCGGCACGGCCTTGGCGAATCGCAACGATGGCCTGAGTGTCGGCCTGTTTTGGCTCCAGCCGGCGCCACGCAGCGTCCAGGTCGACGTCGGGCACCTGGTAGCTCCCGGGCTTGCCGATCTTCTGCGCCGGGGCGTCCACGCGTGCGACCTTGAACATGCGGGGCGCCTCGCGGTCGCGGTCGCGTCCGAGGAGGTACCACGCACCGCGGCGGTAGGTCATGGCCCACGGTTCCACCTGGCGCGCCTGGCCCTTGTAGCTGAACCGGATCGGGGTGCGGTCTCCGGTGGCCGCCCAGATGCTGGTGAAGGCCGGCTCGCGGGCGCCGATGGACGGGGCGAGGCCGGAGAGCCGCGCAGGGTCGGGGTCGACGCCGGCCGCGCGCAGCTTGGCGAGGGCCGAGACGGCCTGCTCCGCCTGGGTGGCCGATTCCCACACCGTCGCGGCAAGGCCGAGCGCAGCAGTCTCCGCGGAGTCGAACTCGATCGCTGGCAGCTCGAAGTCCTTGCGCCGGACGCGGTACCCGACCTCGTCGGGGAACAGCGGGTTGTTGCTGCCGGTCTCCACCGGCACCCCCATCACCCGCAGCTCGTCCTTGTCCCGCTCGAAGGTCCGCTCGAAGGCGGCGTCGGAGAGGTCGTGGTAGCCCTCCACGACCTGTCGGATCTGGCTCTTCTCAATGAACCGGCGGGCCATGAGCAGGCAGATCGCCAGGTTCATGATCCGTTCGGATTTGCGGGGCGACACGTTGGGGAGGCTACCGGATCTGCGTGACTTGTCGGCGCTGATTCACGCGCGCGGAGGGGAGGTTTGAGTGAGCGGACGGTTTGCGCCGAGCCCCACCGCCGCGCTGCACCTGGGAAACCTGCGCACAGCCGTGCTCGCCTGGCTGTTCGCACGCACGTCCGGACGGCCGTTCCGCCTACGCATCGAGGACCTCGACACCCTCCGGGTCACCGCGGCCGGTGCGGTGCATGGACTCCGCCCGCGTGCTGGCGCGGTTCGACCCCCTCCAGCTGCGGCGCGACCCCTGGGTGGTTGACCCGTCCGACTACGCCGACGCCGAGGTGAACAGGATGTCGATCACGTAGACGACGGTGTCGCCAGCCTCGACCGGCGGGTTGTTGCTGCCCTGGGGGAAGCCGTCGGCAGGCGGGAGCACCAGCAGCACGCGGGAACCGACCTTCTTGCCGGGCAGGCCGGTCTGCCAGCCGGGGATGAGGTCGCTCAGCTTGCCAGAGGTCGGGGTCGCGAAGCCGTCATCGATGAGCTTGCCGGTCTTCCAGGAGTAACCGACGTAGCGGGCCATGATCGTGTCGTCCTTGGCGACCTTGTCGCCGGTGCCCTCAGTGAGGGGCTGGGTGACCATCTTGGTCGGGGGGTTCCCCGACGGGATGGTGATCGTCGGCTTGTCGGCGCCACTGACGGTCGGCAGGCCGGCGGCAGGAGTGATGGCCTTGCCGGTCGGACCGGCGACGGAGACCGAGATGATGTCGACGACGAACACCAGGGTGTCACCGACCTGGTAGTCGGTGGGACCGCCGGTCGGGTTGGCGTCGTAGGCGTCAGCACCCGGCATGGCGATCAGCACCCGGCTGCCGGCCTGCTGTCCGGTGAGCCCGGTCTTGAAGCCGGCGATGACCTGGCCCAGCGGGAAGGTGGCGGTGGACCCCGAGCTGAAGGACTCCTCGAACATCTTGCCGGTGCGACCGATGGCGCCGTAGTAGTTCACGGTCACGTAGCCGTCGGCGACAGCCCTGTCGCCGGTGCCCTTCGCCAGCACCTCCACCCGCGTCTTGTCGATCGCGAACGGAGCCTTGATGGCGACCGTCGGCAGCTTGCCCTTCGCACCGGTGACCTTGATCGCATCGAGGTTGCTGGACACCGCGACGCTGGCCGTCGGCGTCGCCGAGGCCGTCGGCGTCGCCGAGGTGCTGGGGCTGGCCGTGGTGGTGGGCGACGCGGACGGGCTGCCGCAGGCGGCGAGCGCGAGCACGCAGGCCAGGGCCGGGATCAGGCGGGAGTAGGACACCCGGAGAGAATACCGAACCTCGCTGTGCCCATGTCACACCACAGGGCGTCACACCACAGGGTGTTACACCTTTGGCGGACGGAACCCGCCGGTCGCCCGGACGCGCGGCAACGTCGCCATGGCAGCCAGCAGCTCGTCGAGTTCGCCGGAGACCGTCGCGAGAGGATCGTCCAGCACGACGCTGCGCATCTGCGGACGCCCGTCGGCGCCAGGCAGGTCGTGGACCGTGCAGGTCTGCCAGTCGACGCTGTGGTCGCGCCCGTTGGTGACAGCTGCGGCAAGGAAGGCCGAACGCGCCTCCGCCCGGGTCCCGGCGGGAGGGCTCTGCAGCGCCGCCACGACGTCAGCCGGATCGCTGATCCGGGTGACGGCCCCCCTGGCCTCCAGCAGGCCGAACAGTCCACCCAGCTCGTGGAAGGCCAGGTCGAGCTGCGCGAGCTTCGGGTCATCGCGTGCCAGCCGGAACCGGGCGCGGTAGCCCTCCAGCAGGCGGCGCTTGGCCACCCACTCGACCTCGGACGCGACCCGCTCCGGCACGCCGTCGGCCAACGCGTCGAGCACCCGCGACCACAGCGCGACAAGCGCCGGCTCGGCGTGGACGGCGGCCAGTTCCAGGTGGGCGCGCTGAAGCTCGATCGCGCTGAGGTGTCGTCCGTCGGCGAGCTCGAGCCGCACGCCAGGATTGCGGGCCACCAGCTTCAGCGCGGCGCCCGGGTCGGCGAGCCGCAACCGCCCCAGCCGCGGATCGGGTCCCTCGGGAGTGTCGAGCAGCTCGAGGACGGCTGCCAGGGTTCCGACCTTCAGCCAGGCAGAGGACTCCAGCAGGTTGGAGTCGCCGGCGAGCACATGCAGCCGGCGGAACCGGCTCGCGTCGGCCAGCGGCTCGTCCCTGGTGTTGAGCAGCGGTCGCGCCCTGGTGGTGAGCGCGGACAGCTGGTCGTGCAGGTGATCGGCACGCTGGCTGATGGTGAACTCGCCCTGATGGAGCCGGCCGGTGCCGCAGATCACCTGTCGGGTGACCAGGAAGGTCGCGAGCAGGTCGGCGGCCACCTCCAGGTCGAGGGCACGGCTGACCAGGTAGTTCTCGTGGCAGCCGTAGGAATTGCCGAAGCTGTCGACATTGTTCTTGAACAGGCGGAAGTGCACCCGCTGGCCGGCCTGCGCCGACAGCTCGGACGCGCGCGTTGCGAGCCGGGCGACGATCTCGTCCCCGGCCCGTTCGGCGACCAGCAGCTGGCGCGGCGTCCGGCACTCCGGTGTTGCGTATTCGGGGTGGGCACCGACGTCGAGGTACAGCCGTCCACCGTTGACCCCGAACGCATTGGCGGAGCGGTGTTCGGCGACCACGGGACGGAACAGCGTCTCCGCAGCCTCGGGAGCACTCAGCCGTGCGGTGGCGGTACGGGCACTGAGCCCGTACTCGGTCTCGACCCCGAGGACCCGCTCCACCTACAGCTGCACCAGGTCGAGCAGCGCGCCGAGCTCCTCACGTGTCAGTTCGCGCAGCATCCCGGGCTTCAGGTCGCCCAGGCGCACCGGCCCGATCGCGATGCGGGACAGCTGGCGCACCGGCTGGCCGATCTCGTCGAACATTCGCCGCACGATGCGATTGCGTCCCTCGTGCAGGGTGACGCGCACGAGGCTGCGGTCGGCGCCCCGCTGCAACAGCTCCACCTTGTCCGGCTTCACGGGGCCGTCGTCGAGCTCAATGCCCTTGCGCAAATTCTTCAGCGACGCCTCGGTGATCACGCCGTCAATCTCCGCGACGTACACCTTCGGCACCTCGAAGGACGGGTGCATCATGCGCTGGGAGAAGTCGCCGTCATTGGTCAGGATCAGCAGGCCCTCGGTCTCCGCGTCCAGCCTTCCGACGTGGAACAGGCGCTCCGGCGTGAACGCTCGCACGATCTCTGCCAGCGCCTGCCGCCCGTGCGGGTCCTCCATCGTCGACACCACACCGCGGGGCTTGTTCAGCACGACGTACAGGTGTGCGGCCTGCGGCGGGATCCGCTTGCCGTCCACGCGGATCACGTCGTGCACCGGGTCGACCCTGCGGCCCTGTTCGGTGACGACCTCGCCGTTGACCTCGACGCGGCGGCGGAAGATGAGGTCTTCGGCAGCCCTGCGGGACGCGACCCCGGCCTGGGCGAGGACCTTCTGCAAGCGGATGCCCTCGTGCAGTTCTGGGCCTTCGGTGGCGGTCATTCGGATGCTCCCTCTCCTGTGCCGGACAATCCGGCATCGGTGCGTCCGGCGTCGGCCAGACCCATCAGTTCTGCTTCCAGCGCCGCGGCGTCTGGAAGGTGTGGTGCCAGCGGCGGGAGCTGGTCGAGGCTCGTCAGGCCCATCCGCTCCAGGAAGTAGCTGGTCGTCGCGAACAGCCTCGCCCCGGTCTCGGGGTCGCGTCCGACCTCCTCGATCAGGTCACGGGTGGCCAGCGTCCGGATGACGCCGTCCACGTTCACCCCGCGCACAGCGGAGACGCGGCCCCGGGAGATGGGTTGCAGGTAGGTGACGACGGCCAGCGTCTCCAGCGCCGCCTGGCTCAGCGTGCCGCGCTGGCCCTCCAGCAGCCAGCGCCCGATCACCTCGGCGTGCTCGTCGCGGGTGTAGTAGCGCCAGCCGGCACCGACCTGGCGCAGCTCGAAGCCGCGTCCGGTGCTGTCGTAGAAGGCGGCGAGGCCGGCGAGGCACTCCTCCACCTCCGCGACCGGCACCTCCACCGCCTCGGCAAGTTCGATGGCAGGGACCGGTTCGGTCGCCATCAGCAGCAGGGCTTCCACCGCGCCGGAGATCTCGCTCATTCGTTCTCCTGTGGTTGGGGGGTCTCGTCGAATTCTGCGCCGATCCGGTCGGCGTCAACCTCAGCACCGAGCCAGCGGACGGTGAGCTCACCCATCGGGGTGAGCTGCTCGAAATTCACCGCACCCTCCCGGAACAGTTCCAGGAGTGCGAGGAAGCGGGCGACCACAACGAGGCGGTCGCCGGCGTCAGCGGTGAGGGAGCGGAAGGTGAGCGAACTGTGCGCCCTCAGCCGGTTCACGATCAGGTCGGCCTGCTCCCGAACGCTCACCAGCGGCGCGTGCAGGTGGGCCAACGACACCTGCGGCTCGCCGCGAGGCGTGAGCGCCCGCCCGGCCAGAATGGCGATCACGTCGCCGAAACCGTCGAGAATCACGTCCGGCAGCAGTGTGGCGAAGCGTTCCTCCAGCCCACCGGGACGCGGGTGGCGTCGGGCCTGGGTGCTGAGGGTCGCCGACAGCCAACCGCTGACCAGCTTGAACGCGCGGTACTGCAGGAGGCGGGCGAACAGCAGGTCGCGGGCCTCCAGCAGGGCAAGGTCCTCCAGATCGTCCACCTCGCCCTGGGGCAGCAGCCGCGCGGCCTTCAGGTCGAGCAGGGTCGCTGCGACGACGATGAAGGAGCTCGACTGGTCGAGGTCCCACCAGCCGGGGCCGTTGACCGCTGTCGCCAGCTTGATATGGGCGACGAAGTCGTCGGTGACCTGGGAGAGCGCCACCTCCGTGACGTCCAGCTTGTGCTTGGAGATCAGGTGCAACAGCAGGTCGAACGGGCCGGTGAAGTTGGTGAGGTGGACGTTGAACTCGGCGGTCTCTGCTCCGGGGAGCGGGCTCACGACTCGCCGAGTCCGCGGACCAGGTCGGACTCCTCGCCGCGGGCCTCGAAATCGGCCATGGCAAGGGCGATCGCCGTCCGGACGATCCGGCCGCGGTCGACGGCCATGCGGTGGGAGGCCCGGAGAGTGAGCCGGGCCCGTTCGAGGGCCAGCAGTTCGTCGCTGCTGACATAGACGGTGATCTTCTCCTCGTGACGGATCCGTCCGGTGGTGCGCGGCCCGGTGCCGTCGGCGTCGGTGTCGGTGTCGGTGTCGTCGTCACGGACGAAGTCCGGGCCGGAGGTCTCCCGGAACAGCTCGGACGCGCCGGGAAGGCCTATGCGCCGGGGCATCGGAAGAGCACCTCCCTTGCGAGGAGCCGGTAGGACGCCGTGCCCGCGGACGCCGGGGCGTAGGTCGTGATCGGCTCGCCGGCCACCTGCGTCTCCGGGAACTTGATCGTTCGCCGGATCACCGAGTGGAAGACGGTCTCGCCGAAGGCCTCGACGACCCGCTCGAGAACCTCCCTGCTGTGTAGCGTCCGTGCGTCGTACATGGTGCCGACGATGCCCAGCACCTCCAGTTCGGGGTTCAGGCGATCCTGCACCTTCTCGATGGTGTCGGTGAGAAGGGCCACCCCGCGCAGTGCGAAGAACTCGCACTCCAGCGGCACCAGCACCTTGTCCGCGGCCGTCAGCGCATTGATGGTCAGCAGTCCGAGGGACGGGGCACAGTCGATCAGGATCAGGTCGTAGCTGTGGCGGACCTTGCTCAGCACCCGGCGCAGCGTCTGCTCCCGTGCCACCTCGGAGACCAGCTGCACCTCTGCAGCGGCCAGGTCGATGTTGGAGGGCAGCAGGTCGAGCCCGGGGACGACAGTGCGGGTGATCACGTCCTCGGCAGCGGTGCGCTTGTTCAGCAGCAGGTCGTAGATGCTGGTGTCGAGGGTGTGCGGATTCACGCCGAGGCCGACGGACAGTGAGCCCTGGGGGTCGAAGTCGACCAGCAGCACCTTGCGTCCGGTCTCGGCCAGGGCCGCACCCAGATTGATGGTGGTCGTGGTCTTGCCGACCCCGCCCTTCTGGTTGCACATCGCGATGATCAGCGCGCGCTTGGGGTGGTTCGGGTCCGGAGGCGTGGGCGCCGGCAGGTTGGGCATCGGCCGTCCGGTCGGCCCCATCTCGCCCGCCCCCACCATCGGCTCGGGTTCGATCAGGGCTGGCGCGTCGGTGTTGGTCACCGCCACAACCTACGCTCAATTGTCGACAAGTCTTCACGGACGCGCCGCTCAGGACGGAACGGCAACCTTCACGAGCA
Organism: Propionibacteriales bacterium; assembly: GCA_038220215.1. Classification (GTDB taxonomy): domain Bacteria; phylum Actinomycetota; class Actinomycetes; order Propionibacteriales; family Propionibacteriaceae; genus Propionicimonas. Next base: position 7,715 of record JBBRIY010000012.1, on the reverse strand, counting down.
CCGGGCAATGATCCGAGGGGACCGGCCCGGCCGCGAAGAACGGCTGCCCGTCGAGGTCCCGCACGCCAGGCCCGGTCACCACCTGCCAGCTGGACACGTCGATGCCCGGGCCGCACCACACGTAGTCGATGGTGTAGCCGTCGCGCCGCAACGCGCCATAGGTCCAGCGCCCGCGGACCTCTGTGCCCAGTCCGTTCAGGGTTGCGGCAGACGGCACGACGCTGACGTCGGCCTTGGTGATGCCCCAGCTGTTCACCAGCCCCATCCTCACCAGCGGGTCGAAGACGGTGGTCGTCTTGTCTGGACCGGTTCGATGGGTCCGGACGTTGAAATCGCCGAGGAGCATCACCGGAAGCTCCCCGTCCGGGTTGAGCCGCTTGAGCAGGTCGGTAATCACCGCGAGCGAGGTCTTCCGGATCACGTCCATCCGGTGATTCATACCCGGGTCCAGATGAGTGTTGGCGACCAGAAAGTCATTGCCACTCTCGCTGCTTGTGAGCACCGCCCAGCTGCAGCTGCGCCTCAGATTCGTCTCGGAGATCGTCGTGACGCCACCGCGTTTCAGCCTGAACCTGCCCTTACGGAACAGGATCGGGACGTCGCTATCGGCGTGCACGGCCGAGAATGACGGCAACAACGGCATCAATGCCCGCAGCGGGAGGTGGACCGGAGCGCCCATCGGTTCGTTCTCCTGGACGGCAAGAATGTCGGAATCTGCGTCGGTGATCCATCGGGCCAGGACCGGCAAGCGGCTGCCGAAGTGGACAGGTCGGGCAGGCGCCAGCCGGTTGAAGTCCCCCGCTGTCCTGGTGCCGCTGAGGATGTTCCAGGTCATCGCCGTGAATTCCTCGTGCGGCGGGAGGGGGGCGGCCCTCAGCGTCAGAGACGGAGTGGGCGTGGGGGACGCCGTCGACGGGGTCGGAGCAGGTGTCGGGCTGGGCGCGCTGCAGCCGGCGAGGACGGCGAGGCCCCCGGCCAGCACCGTGCGTCGATCCGGACCCGGCATGCTCAGACTCTAGGCTCAGCGCGCGCGAGGGTGCGCGGAGAGGAACACCTCACGGAGGTGTTCGACGGTGACCAGCGTGTAGATCTGCGTGGTCGTCACCGACGCGTGGCCCAGCAGCTCCTGCACCACCCGCACATCCGCCCCACCGTCGAGCAGATGCGTGGCGAAACTGTGGCGCAGGGTGTGCGGGGAGATCTCGCCGCTGATCCCGGCGGCCTCTGCTGCTTTTTGCAGCAGGCCGTACGCGCTCTGACGGCTGAGGCGCTGGCCCTTGCCGTTCAGCAGCAGCGCAGGACTGGGCCGCACCGCTCCACCGGCGAACGCCGGCCGTCCACGGACGAGCCAGGCTTCCACGGCCTTCCTCGCATAGGAGCCGACGGGTACCAGGCGTTCCTTGCGTCCCTTGCCGAACAGCCGCAGACCGGCCTCCGGATCGGCGAGGGCAGCGCCAACGTCGTCCACGTCGAGGTCGAGGATCTCCGAGATGCGTCCGCCGGTGCCGTAGAGGAGTTCGAGCAGTGCGGCGTCCCGCAGGCCGGCGGGGGTGTCGGTGTCGGGGGTATCAAGGAGCGACTGCACCTGCGCGATGTCGAGGGCCTTCGGCAGCCGCCGCCCGGCTTTCGGCGGGCGCACGGCGATCGCGGGATTCTCCGGCGTCCGCCCCTCGGCTGCGGCGAAAGCGTGCAGGGAACGAACGGCGACAAGGGACCGGGTGGCGCTGGCCACCGACAGCGGCCTGCCAACCGATGGCGACTGCAGGTCGGCGAGGAAGGCTGCCACCTCAGCCTGCGTCACGGCCGCCGGATCGTCGATGCCACGTCCGGTGAGGAAGGCGACGTACTTGGCCAGGTCACGGCGGTAGGCGGCAATGGTGTTCGGTGAGGCGCCGCGCTCGACGGTCAGGTGGTCCAGGTAGCTGCGGACCAGCTTGTCAATCGGCGTTGCCATTGAGGCCGGCCAGCGTCCGGTTGCGGGCAGCCCACACGGCCCGCGCGGGCCAGTCGGCCCCTGGTGCACGGAGGTCGTCGAGACGGCCCGAAAGGCGGGCGACTTCGAGGGCGAGCACGCCGGCCACCATGGTGGGGTTCTGCAGCTGACCGGCCAGTACTGCGTCGACCAGGTCTGCCCTCGCCGCCCAGCACACCTCCATGTCGGCTTCCTCGTGGTCAGCGACGAAGCCGTCGGGTGCGCCGGTGTCGGCGAGTTCCCTGGCCAGGTAGATGCGCAGGGACTCCTGGTTCGCCCCCGGTGTCGTAAACAGGTCGACCAGCACGTCCCACCGTTCGGCGCGGAGCCCCGCCTCTTCCGCGAGCTCGCGCTGTACGGCGGTCAGCCAGGTCTCGCCATCGGCGTCGAGCAGGCCGGCAGGCGGCTCGGTGAGCTGAAAGCCAACCGGGTGCCGGTACTGCCGGACGACGGCGATGCGGTCATCGGCATCCCAGGCGATCACGCCGACAGCACCGGGGTGCAACGTGTACTGGCGCTCCATCCGCCCGCCGTCAGGGGTGAGGACGGTGTCGTTCACGAAGTCGGACACGTTTCCGTGCCCGAGCACGACGTGGGAGGCGACCGGCCACACCACGGGTGAGTCGGCAACCTCGGAGCGGGCCAGTTGCCGGGCCACTGCTATCCGGCCTCGACGACGGGGAGCCGCGCGGACAGCTGGCGCTTCACCGCAGCCTCGATCAGGCCGACGAACAGCGGGTGCGGCTGGGTGGGCCGCGACTTCAGCTCAGGGTGGGCCTGGGTGCCGACGTAGTACGGGTGCAGGGTGCGGTCCAGCTCCACGAACTCGACAAGATTGCCGTCAGGGCTGGTGCCGGAGACCTGCAGGCCCTTGGCGGCAAGGTCGTCGCGGTAGGCGTTGTTGACCTCGTAGCGGTGGCGGTGCCGTTCGCTGACCCGCGTGGAGCCATACCGCTGGGCGACCAGCGAGCCGGGGACGAGATCTGCGGGGTAGGCACCCAGGCGCATGGTCGCTCCCATGTCGCCCTGCCCGGCGACGATGGCCACCTGCTCCGCCATGGTCGCGATCACTGGCGCATGGGTCTCCGGCTCGAACTCGGTGGACGCGGCGTCGGCGAGGCCCAGCAGGTTACGGGCCGCCTCGATCACCATGCACTGCAGGCCGAGGCACAGACCGAGGGTGGGGAGCTGGTTCTCCCGGGCGTAGCGGAGGGCGCCCAGCTTGCCCTCGACACCACGGATGCCGAAGCCTCCGGGGACGCAGATGCCGTCGACGTCGCCGAGCGCAGCTTCGGCACCGGCCGTGGTCTCGCAGCTGTCGGAGGCCACCCAGCGGATGTTGACCTTGGCCCAGTTCGCGAAACCGCCCGCGCGCAGGGCCTCGGACACCGAAAGGTAGGCGTCCGGAAGGTCGATGTACTTGCCGACGAGGGCGATCGTCACCTCTTCCTTCGGGCTGTGCACCCGCTCGAGCAGGTCATCCCACTTCGTCCAGTTCACGTCGCGGAAGGACACCCCGAGACGGCGGACGACGTAGGCGTCGAGGCCCTCGGCGTGGATCACCTTCGGGATGTCGTAGATGGACGGCGCGTCGGGGCAGGAGATCACGGCCTCCTCGTCCACGTCGCACATCAGCGCGATCTTGCGCTTCACGCCGGTCGGGATGTCCATGCTCGCGCGGCAGACGATCGCGTCCGGCTGGATGCCGACCTGGCGCAGGGCGGCGACGGAGTGCTGGGTCGGCTTGGTCTTGAGTTCGCCACTGGGACCGATGTAGGGCACCAGCGAGACGTGCAGGAAGAACACGTTCTCGCGGCCCACCTCGCGACGCACCTGCCGGGCGGCTTCGAGGAACGGCAGGGACTCGATGTCACCGACGGTGCCACCGATCTCGTGGATCACCACGTCGACATCCGGGCCGGCCATGGCCAGCATGTCGTCCTTGATCTCGTTGGTGATGTGCGGGATCACCTGGACGGTGTCGCCCAGGAAGTCGCCCCGGCGCTCCTTCGCGATCACCCGGGAGTACACCTTGCCGGTGGTCACGTTGGCTTCTGCCCCCAACGGCACGTTGAGGAAGCGCTCGTAGTGGCCGATGTCCAGGTCCATCTCCGCGCCGTCCTCGGTCACGAAGACCTCGCCGTGCTGGAACGGGTTCATGGTGCCCGGATCGACGTTGAGATACGGGTCAAGTTTCTGCATGGTCACCCGCAGTCCCCTGGCCACCAGAAGGCTACCGAGGCTTGACGCCGTCAGTCCCTTGCCCAGCGAGGAGACGACTCCCCCAGTGACGAATACGTGCTTGGTCTTAGTCGAGGTCCCCACGGGATTCCAACCTATCGTTGAATCAGGGGCCGGGGCCAACGGGACGCTCCGCTGGACACGCTGACGGCCGCGCCACCGGCGCGGCCGTCCACGAATCGGTGGCGCTCAGCCGAAGAAGGCCCCGTTCCCGCGAAGGTGGACGGCCTCGTAGAAGGTCCAGGCGCCGGCCTTGCAGGCCGCGCGCAGGGGTGCCTTGATGATGCCGCCGAAGGAGTCATCGCAGTTGATCTTCATGTTCGTGTAGAAGCGCGAGTCGATCTTGTCCTTGGTTGCCTGGGTCGGACTGAACTTCGGGTGCACGCCGGAAGTGGTGGTGTTCTTTCCGAAGTTCCGGTAGCCGAAATCGTGCCGATCGCAGGAGTGGACGAAGACGTGACTATAGGCGGACAGCACCGCACCAAGTCCGGGGGCCGCACGGATGTAGCTGGGAACGCTGCAGCCGTCGTTGCCCCAGTTGAGTGAGGTGGGGTACTTGGCCTTGTACGTGCCGTAGTTGGATCCGCCGACGGTCTCGAAGGCGACTGCCGTCGCGGCGGCCTTGAGGGTGGCCCTGGTGGTGGCCGAAGCCGGTGCGACCAGACCCATCGAGGTCACGAGCACGAGAATCACGGTTGCCAGGCTTCTGGTGAGCCAACTCTTCATTCGTTTGGTCCTTCCGGTGTCGGCCGGGGGATCCGGGCCACTGCCATCCTGCTGACTTCCCGCCCGGCGCCGATACCCCATGGGGGCGGAAGTAAATTACTTCTCCGGGTGCCACCGAACGTGACCTGTGACTAGGGTGACCCGTGATGACGCGCAACCGTGCAGAGGACACCCGCCGCCTCCTGATCGAGATCGGGCTGCGGCTGCTCCACGAACGCGGGCCCTCCGCTGCGGTCGGGCACATAAGGCTGAGTTCGGTGCTGCGTCGCGCAGGCCTCACCACCGGTGCCGCCTACCGCATCTGGGAGGACCAGACCGCCTACCAGCGCAACCTCGCCCTTGAAGCCGTGCGCTTCCGGGACTCCGGGTCCAACGAGGGCACGGTGGCCGCGGTGATCCCGGCGCTGCTCGACCCGGCTGGTACGTGGTACGAGGCGATTCGCCTGGGCTCCGAGGCGAACCTGCGCAGCTACCCCGCCGACGTTGCGTTCCTCACGTCACTGGCCATCCGGGCCAGCTCGTACAACGATCCCGGGCTGATCGCTGCCGGACTCCAACGCCACTCCGAGGCACTGGCCTCCTACAGCGAGTTGTACGAGACGGTGCTCCGCTGGAGCGGACGGCGGCTGCGCCCTGGGTTCACGCTTCACGACCTGGCGGCTGCGATGGCCGCGATCTCGGAAGGGTTCGGATTGCAGAACGCTGCCGGTGTGCCCCACGAAAGGCTTCAACTCGACGCCACGGCTGGCGGTCCGGGAGAACGCGAATGGTCACTGCTGGCCGTGTGTTCCGTCGCCGTCTGCGAGCAGCTCACCGAGCCCGACCCCGCTGCCAGACCCTTCGATCCTGCGCAACTGCCTGCGCGCTGGCTGGGCGGGTCGGACTCAGGCGTTGGCGGAGGCGAGTAGTTCTCTGGCGTGCGCGAGGGCGGAGTCGCTCGAGTCCAGGCCGCCCATCATCCGGGCGAGAACCTCGACACGCTCCTCTGCCTCGACCCGCCGGATGCCACTGGTGGTCACCGATCCGTCGTCCGACTTGCTGACCACGTAGTGACGGTCAGCGAAGACGGCCACCTGCGCGAGGTGGGTCACGACGATCACCTGACTGCGCTCTGCCAGCTTGGCAAGGCGACGGCCGATCTCCAGCGCCACCGCGCCGCCGACCCCTGCGTCCACCTCGTCGAAGACGAAGGTCTCGCCGCTGGCCTCCGTGGCGAGGACCACCTCGAGGGCCAGCCGGACGCGACTGAGCTCGCCGCCGGAGGCCACCTTGCCCAACGGTCCCGGGGTGCTGCCCGGGTTGGCGGAGAACAGCAGGTTCACCTGGTCGGCGCCGTGGGGACCGAGCTCTGCGGACGGGGTCAGCTCGAAGACCAACCGGGAGCGCGGCATCGCCAGGGCGACGAGTTCTCCGGCGACCAGGCCGGCGAGCTGGGTGGCGGCAGTAGCCCGTAGGGCGGTGATGCGGCCGGCGGCGGCACCCAACCGCTCGTCGAGCGCGGACACCTGAGCCCTGAGCGCCTCGATGCGGGTGTCCCCGGCGTCCAGCTGCATGACCCGTGTGACAGCTTCCACTGCCCAGGCCAGCACCTCGTCCACCGTGTCGCCGTACTTGCGGGTGAGGTGACCCAGCTCTGCCCTGCGGCCGGCGATCCACTCCAGCCGTAACGGGTCGGCGTCCAGCCCTGCGGCGTAGGAGGCGACGCCCGAGGCGACGTCGGCCAGTGCTGCCGCCGCACCTTCGAGCTGCTCCGCCATCGGCGCGAGGGTCGGGTCCTTCTCGACCGCCGGGCCGAGCGCCTTCCGGGCGACGCCGACCAGTCCGAGCGCATCCGGGGTCTCGTAGTCGTCCTCGTCGCCGGCCAGGGCGGTCAGGGCGGCGTGGGCGGCCAGCCGCAGGTCGTCGACGGCCTGCAGGCGGACGGTCTCCGTCGCCAGTGCCACGTCCTCTGCCGGTTGCGGATCGGCCTTGGCGATCTCGTCCAGCCCGAAGCGCAGCAGGTCGAGTTCCCGTGCACGCGCCTGTGACTGGGTCGTGAGCTCGGCAAGCTCTCCTGCGGCGGCCTTCCGCGCGGCGTACTCCACGCGGTAGTCGGCGAGCTCTGCTGCCAGCACAGGGCCTGCGTAGCGGTCGAGCACCTCGAGCTGGCGTTCGGTTGACCCGAGCCGGAGCTGTTCGGACTGGCCGTGGATGGTAGCCCACTCGCCGACGACGGCCGAGCCGGTACCCAGCGGCACCTGCGCGCCGCCGACGCTCATCCGGGAGCGGTTGGCTCCGACCTGACGGCTCACCAGCACTTCGCCGTCCTCGGTCTCCGCGCCCAGCTCCGCCAATTCCGCCGCGGTCTCCGTCCCGACCCGCCAACGACCCTCGACGAGGGCACGGGACGCACCATTGCGGACGAGCTTCGGGTCGGCCTTCGCACCGGCCAGCAGTGCCAGCCCCGTGACAATCATGGTCTTGCCCGCACCGGTCTCGCCGGTGACGGCAGTGAAGCCGGGGCCGGGCTCGATGGTCGCCTCGCCGATCACGCCGAGGTCGGCGATCCGCAGCTCAACGAGCATGGGTGGCGTCCCTCTCGGCTGCGCCGCGCCAGCCGTCGACGGGCAGGCCGAACTTGCGCACGAGCCGGGTGACGAACGGCTGCTCACCGGTGCGTGCCAGCAGCAGCTTGTGCTCCCCCCGCCTCGCCTCGATCTCCATGCCCCCGGTTACGTCGGTCGTGCGCCGTCCGTCGCACCAGTCCACCCCGCCGGGGCTGCCACCCGGCAACACC
>JBBRIY010000011.1:0-18464 GCA_038220215.1 Propionibacteriales bacterium | reverse complement strand
GAGCCTGTTGCGGTTTCGGAATTGGGTCCTGGGACGAGGTCGGTTGCCCGGTGGGCGGGATCGCCTGGTGGTGTTGGTCGTGTTCGCGGGATGTTCGCGGGGTGCCCCCGGGGGGTTAGCCGGTGGTGGTGGCGAGGCGGCGGATGTTGAAAGCGAGGGCGGCGAGGGCGAGTTCGTGGCGGGCGGCTTGGAGGCCGCGGCGGGAGAACCGGCGGAGCCCGATGCGGTCTTTGAGTTGTCCCAGGACGGGCTCGACGGTGGCTTGGCGGCGTTTGTAGCGTTCCCGGTCCGGGGTGCCGGTTTGGAGCCGTGCCGCCATCGTGGCGATCGCCGCGTGGTGGAGGCCCTTCTTCGCGGGTTCATCGGGGGTGCGGCCGGTGGCGATCAGCCGGTCCGGGCCGGGTGCGGTGAGGTTGTCGGTGCTGATGTAGCCGGCGTCGGCGAGCACGATCCCGACGGGCTGGCCGGGCCAGCACCCGGTGACGGCCTGCACGGTGGCGTTCATCATCGGCACGAACGAGGGGGCGTCGTTGGGCTGGTTGGTGACGTCGGTGGCCAGGATCAGATGGTCATCGGTGACTGCGACCTGGGCGTTGAAACCTTGCACGAACCCCTTACCGCGTTGCGGCATGGGACAGGTGTCGGGATCGGAGGGGTTCGCTGAACCCTTGAATCGTTGCGCCCTGGGGCCCTTACCGGCCCGGGATTGGGCCAGCTGGTCTTTGACTTTGTCGACCCGGGCCTGCCCGGCCCGTACCTTCGCCCGGTCCTCGACCGGCCCACGGACACGCTCCGGGCGGGCGGCACGCTCGGTATCGACAACATGTCGTTCCCGGGCCAGGGACTGCTCGGCCCGGGCAAGGACCCGTTCAGCGGTGGCCACATCGTCATCGACAGCCTGTTGGCGTTCCTCGGCGATCTTGGCCAACGCAGCCTTGATCCGGGCTGCCCGGCCTGGGCCCGGAGCCAACTCGGCGGGCAACTCCGCACCGGAGGCCTCACCCAGTTCGGCGTCCTCGGCAGCATCAGCTGCGGCAGCCTCGGCCAACACCTGATCGGCCAGCTTCCGTAGCCGTGTTTCGGAATAGTTCTTCCGGAGCGAGGCCTGCCCGGCGATCTTGGTGCCATCGATCGCGACCGACCCGACCCGCCCCATCCCCGCCGACGCACACATTGCCAACACCTGAACGAACAACCCAGCCAACGCCTCGGCATGCCGGGCCCGGAACCGGGCCAGCGTGGTGTGATCAGGCCGGTGCTGAGCCGCAGCGACCCGGAACGCCACATCAGTCCCACACAACTGCTCGATCCGCCGCGAGGACCGCTCACCGACGCAGTAGCCGTACACCAGGACCGCCGTCAGCATCCCCGGATCGTAAGCCTCACGCCCCACCCCACCCCGCCGGTAAGCCCCCACCAGCCCGGACAGGTCCAGCTGGTCGACCACCTCCACCACCAGCCACACCAAATGGTCGCTCGGCAACCACTCACGCATATCCGGCGGCACCAACATCAACTGGTCCCGATCAACCCGCTTGAACTCCTTCGCCACAAGCCAATTCTCCCCCCAACGACCCGCCCAACCCCGCTCAACCCGCCGAGCGAAAACGCAACAGGCTCACTACGGTGCACAGATCCACACTCACACCAGGGGCAGCTCCTTGCGAGGCTGGCCAGGGCCGACAATCATGTCGGGATGAGCGAACAGCCCGGCCGCTGGACCCGCGCCACCGTCTACCCCGACATGTGGGTCGACCCCGATGACGACCCCCGCAACTCCGACGGTGTCAGCCCGGACGGGGAGCTGGCCACACTGCGGGACTACCTCTCGGACTATCGCAGGACGCTCCTGATGAAGTGCGACGGCCTCAGCGCAGAAGAACTGGCCCGCCGGTCAGTGCCGCCATCGACGATGTCGCTGCTCGGCCTGCTGCGCCACCTTGCCGAAGTGGAGCGGGACTGGCGCAACTGGATGACCACCGACGCTCGGCTGCCAAAGCTGTACGGCGGTCACGACTCCGACTTCGACGGTGCTGTGGGCGAAAAGGGGGTCGTCGACGCCGCGCGTACCGACCTCGCCCGTGAGCAGGCAGCAACCGATGCGCTACTGGACGAGCATCCCGATCTCGGCGAGCGACTGGGAGCCGACGGCATCGCGGTCAGGGAGTTGATGGTCCACCGGGTCGAGGAGTACGCCCGGCACTGCGGCCACGCCGACCTCCTGCGCGAATGCATCGACGGGCGCGTGGGTCAGTAACCGGGTGCACCGATTTGGGGACGGTTCCCAACTCGGTCCAGACCGGGGTCTGGACCGAGTTAGGAACCGTCCCCGATTCGGTCCAGCCGGGCGGCCCGCTGCAGGAGATACCGCCGCTCTGGACCGCTGGACGTCAGCCGTGCGGCCTCCAGGTAGTCGGCGCGGGCAGCCGGCTCCTCGCCCTCGCGCTCGAGCAGGTGGGCCCGGATCGCAGGGATGCGATGGTTCCCGACCAGAGCCGGGTCGGTGGCGCACCGGGCCAACTCGGACAGCGCCTCCCGTGTTCCGACCGCCATGGCCAGCGCGACCACACGGTTGAGCGTCACCATCGGTCCCGGCGCCACCATCGCCAGCAGGTCGTAGAGCGCGAGGATTTCGACCCAGTCGGTATCGGTGACCGTCGCCGCTTCCGCATGCACGGCGGCAATGGCCGCCTGCAGCTGGTACGGCCCAACCGGACCCTCTCGCAGTGCGGCCTCCACCAGCCCCACACCTTCCGCGATCATCCCCCGGTCCCACAGCGTCCGGTCCTGCTCGTCGAGCGGCACCAGGGCACCGGTCGCGTCCACGCGGGCGGACCAGCGTGACGCGGTCAGAAGCATGAGAGCGAGCAAGGCGCTCACCTCGTCGAGCACAGGGCTCAGAGAGGGCTCTGCGCGCACCCGGGCGAGCAGCATGCGGGTCAGCCGGACGGCCTCGACCGCGAGGTCGCCCCGCTGGAGCAGCGACCCGGAACTTGCTGTGTGCCCCTCCGTGAAGATCAGATAGAGGACTGCCGCCACCGACTGCACCCGGGCTGCCAGGTCGTCTCCGGCCGGCAGCTCGAAGGTGGCTCCCGCCTTCCGGATGCCGGCCTTCGCGCGACTGATCCGCTGGGCGATGGTGGCCTCGGGAACGAGGAAGGACCGGGCGATCTCTGCCGTGGTCAGGCCGCCGACCGCGCGCAGGGTGAGCGCCACCTGCGAGGGCGCACTCAGGGCGGGGTGGCAGCACAGGAGCAGCAACTCGAGGGAGTCATCAACGTTCCGCTCCTCGTCCTCCCCGGCTACCGGGACCGCGAGGGAGCGCTCGTCACGGGCCCGTCGAGCGGTCTCACGACGCCAATGGTCGATCAGGCGCCGCTGGGCAACGGTGATCAGCCACGCCCGCGGCTCGCGCGGTGTCCCCTGCTCCGACCATGCGGCTGCCGCCTCGATCAGTGCTTCCTGGACGGCGTCCTCGGCGTCGGCGAAGCTGCCGTCGTAGCGGCGGAGCAGGATGCCGAGGACCTGCGGCGCAAGGCTGCGCAGCAGGTCCTCCAGCTCCGGTTCGGACAAGCTCACGCCATCGCGGCCGTGTCCATGACCGCCCGCACCTCGACGTCGCCGGCACCGGCCTGCACCTCCGGGATCTTCGCCGCGATCTCCAGTGCCCGATCCAGCGAAGTGACGTCCACGAGGTAGAAGCCCGCCAGCATCTCCTTGGACTCGGCGAACGGGCCGTCGGAGGTGACCACGCTGCCGCTCTTCAGGCTGAGCACCGTGGCGGTGCTGTCGTCGGACAGCGCCTCGGCGCTGACCATCTCACCGGTCCGGGTCAGCTCAGCATTGAGGTCGTAGTAGGCCTGCATGCCGGCAGCCTGAACCTCCGGAGGGAAGCTGGCGAACTGCTCGCGGGCGCCACGGTTCTGGTGGATGAGGATGAGGTACTTCATGTCTTTCTCCTTCGATCCTGGTCGCCGGTCGGCGCCCTCTCACCCCAGGGTCGAAGCCAACCCGGCGATTTCGACATCCTCGGGCCTGCGACGCAGGAAGGCCATCCGTAGAATCCGGTCATGGAGACCTGGCGGAGTTGCGCCACCTGTGGCGTAGAGAACGAACTGGACGACGACCTGTGCCTGATCTGCGCGGATGAGCGGCAGTACCTGCCTCAGGGTGGGCAGCGATGGACGACCTCAGCGGAGCGCGTCGCAGAAGGCTGCCGCATCGAGATCGAGATGCTCGAACCGGACCTGTACGGGCTGACAGCCCACCCGAAGGCCGACATCGGCCAGACAGCGCTCCTGGTGCGCACCCCCGCCGGCAACCTGCTGTGGGACGTGCCCGGCTTTCTCGACGAGAAGGCCGTCGAAGCCGTGCTCGGCCTCGGCGGCGTCGCAGCGATCATGGCCAGCCACCCCCACATGTACGGCGCACAGCTGGAGTGGGCGCGAGCGTTCGAGGCCCCGGTCTGGATCTCCGCGAAGGACCGCGGCTGGGTGCGCCGCGAGGGTCCGGAACTGCGCACCTGGAGCGACCCGTTCGAGGTCCTTCCCGGCATCCACGCGAGCCAGCCCGGCGGGCACTTTCCCGGTAGCGCTGTCGCGCTCTGGACGGCCGGCGCCGAGGACCGCGGCGTGCTGCTGTCCGGCGACACCATCGCAGCCGTCCCCGCTGAGGGTTGGGTCACCTTCCAGCGGTCGTACCCGAACAAGATCCCGCTCTCTGCTGCTGTTGTCGCCCGGGTCGCCGGAATGGCGACCGCGCTGGCCTTCGACCGGCTCTATGACAACTTCCATGGAGTGGTCGCGGTGGACGCCAATGCCGCGGTCCGGCGATCGGCGGAGCGCTACATCAGTTGGGTGAGCGGCGAACACGACGCCGATACTTGAGCGCAGCCTGCCGCAGAGACAGGATTGATCATGGTCACTGTTCCCGAGGACGTGGAGGCCTTCGTCGCAGCGGTGGAGTCCCCACAACGCCAGAAAGACGCGCGGCACCTGCTTGAACTGATGGGTCGGGTCACCGGCGAGCCGCCACGACTGATGGGGACGATCGTGGGTTTCGGGACCTACCACTACCGCTCTGCGTCCGGCCACGAGGGCGACACCTGCGCTGCAGGATTCGCGCCGCGGAAGGCGGCGACGGTCGTCTACCTGGTCGATGGCATCCAGCGGCACGGGGAAGCACTGGCGCGACTCGGTCCGCACCGCTCGGGGGTGGGCTGCCTCTACCTGGCCAACCTTGGCAAGGTGGACCTGGCCGTGCTCGAGCAGATCATTGCGGGCTCCTGGGCCCGGCTGACCGCCGACGCCTTCCGGCACCGGACTCACGGATAAGCCGGTGACAGGGGTGGCCACCGCATGAACCCCGGAACGCAGCTATGCCGCGTCTGCTGCCGATGGCACACCACGGTCACTAGGCTGCCCGCATGCTGATTATCGCTGTGATCCTGTTCGGTGCGCTCGTCGGGGCGGCAGCACAACTGATCCTGGGCCGCTCACGCAAGCGCATCGATTGGGCGAAGGCGTTCGTCGCCGGACTTGCGGGGTCGTTCGTCGGCGGCCTGCTCATCAGCCTCCTCGCCGGCGACGGCCTGGAACTGCGGCCGTCCGGCCTGCTCGGTTCGCTGGCCGGTGCCATCATCGTCACGGCGGCCTGGCAGTGGTGGGACAGGCGTGCCAAGGGCGCACAGAAGTAGGCGCGCCACGACGGGGACGAGCTGGACCTGCCCCAGCGTCACCCATTCCGCATGGCCAGTTGGCAAGGTCAGGTTCGAAGGACGCCTCTGCGACTAGGGTGGGATGAGACGAGATAGCCCGAGGCTCCGGGAACGGATGTGACCACCAATGAGGGGCACACATGATCAGTCTTGCCGAGGCCCTTGTCCAGCGCGGGGACATCCTCCAGGACGTGCTTCAACCCATTCTCGACCGACACCCGGCCGACCTGCGGGCGGAACTGCTTGATCGCAAGCTCGTCACCGAGCAGCAATTGGCTGAGGCGGTGGCGCTGCAGACCGGACGGGAGTTCTTCGACCTCTCGGCGAACCCGCCATCGCAGGCCGTGCTCGGACTGGTACCCGCAGCGTTGTGCCGCAAGTACCGAATGATCCCCGTGGGAGTACTGACCGGCTCTGAACCGGCGCAGTATCCGTGGGTGGAAGTGGGGGCGCGTCGGGTGGCCCGAGAGGGGGTTCTCGTCCTGGGAATGGTCGATCCCACAGACATCGCCGGCATCGACGCAGCCTCCAGCCTCACCGAACTCGCCGTAGAACCCGTGGTGGTGAGCCGCAGTTCCCTGCGCCACGCCTTCGAACGGTACCTGCGCTCAGACGCGGAGCTGAGCGAAATCTCCTCGGTTCTCGAGGAGGATGCGGCCGGCCAGGCCTCGGCGCCCGCCGAGGACGACGACCCAGCCCAGGGTGCACCGGTGGTGCGGTTCGTGAACCTGTTGATCGGTCAGGCCATCGATGACCGGGCCAGCGACATCCATGTCGAGCCGGGACAGAACGACCTCACCATCCGGTTCCGGATCGATGGCGTGATGAAGGAGATGCAGCGGGCTGATCGCGGCATCCAGGACGGGATCATCTCCCGCCTGAAGATCATGGCGGCCATCGACATCGCCGAGCGTCGACGGCCCCAGGACGGCAGAATCTCGTTCCCTCATCACGACCGCACCGTCGACCTCCGGGTGGCCACCCTGCCAACGGTATGGGGCGAAAAGATCGTGATGCGGATCCTGGACACCGCGGCGTCGCTGGTCACCATGCGGAGCCTCGCACTGTCCCCCGACAACGAGTCCCGTTTCCGTACAGCGATCGGCCGACCGCACGGCATGGTGCTGGTCACCGGCCCCACCGGGTCGGGCAAGTCCACCACCCTGCACGCCGCCCTTGACGAGATCGTCAGTCCGAAGATCAACGTGATCACCATTGAGGACCCCGTGGAGTACCGGATCCCGGGAATCAGCCAGGTACAGGTGAATCAACGCACCGGAATCACCTTTGCCTCCTCCTTGCGTGCGGTACTGCGTTGCGACCCGGACGTGGTGCTGGTGGGCGAGATTCGAGACAAGGAAACCGCGATAACCTCCATCGAGGCCGCCATGACCGGGCACCTGGTGCTGTCCACCCTGCATACCAATGACGCCCCCAGCGCGCTCATCCGAATGGTCGAGATCGGCGTTGAGCCGTACCTGGTGACCTCGGCACTGACGATCGTTGTCGCCCAGCGATTGGCGCGCAGACTCTGCACCCGCTGCCGGCGGCCCATGCCGTTCTCCCCCGATTCTCTGGAGCAGCTCGAGTTCCCGAACGATCCCGACAACCCCCCTCAGATCCTCGGCGCTGGGAGCTGTGATTCCTGTTCCCGCACCGGCTATCGCGGGCGCGTGGCACTGCACGAGGTGATGGAGATGACCGAGGACATCGCGCGCGTCGTCATCCGGAACGGCACCCTCGCAGAGGTCCGCGAGATCGCCATAGCCCAGGGGATGCGTCCGCTGCGCCAGGATGGCTGGCAGAAGGTGAGCCAGGGCCTGACCACCATCGAGGAGGTGCTGCGGGTGTCCGGCTGACCCTCAGCCCCCCATCTGCGAGTACATTCCGAAGATCGGCATGTAGAGCGCCAGCACCATTGAGCCGATCATGAGCCCGACCAGAACGATCAGGATCGGCTCCAGAACGCTTGCCAGTTGGTCAGTGGCAGCCTTGACCTCGGCGTTGTAGATGTCGGAGATGCTGGAAAGCATCTCCGCGAGCGTGCCCGACTCCTCACCGACGGCGACCATCTGCGCCACCATGGTCGGGAATACCCCGGAGCTTGCCATTGGCCGAGCGAACGAGCGGCCCTCGCGTACCGAGGTCTGCACGGCGGAGATCGCTTTCTCGATCGCCCAGTTGTTGGACGTCTGCGCGACCGTGTCGAGACCCTGGAGCAGGG
This sequence comes from Propionibacteriales bacterium, assembly GCA_038220215.1. GTDB lineage: Bacteria > Actinomycetota > Actinomycetes > Propionibacteriales > Propionibacteriaceae > Propionicimonas. The sequence continues at coordinate 10,524 of JBBRIY010000011.1, read as the reverse complement.
GCACGCCGGCCTTCAGCATCATCGACAGGTTGCGGGCGAAACGGGAGACCGCCATCCTTGTGGCCAGCTTGCCGAACACCGGCATCCGCAACAGCTTCGGTCCGATCACCTTGCGGACGGCCTCGGTGTTGCGGTTCCTGGTCCACCAGATCCACCCGGTTGCCGCTGTCACTGCCAGCAGTGGCCCGATCCAGGCCATGTTGCGCGAGGTCAGCACCAGGAGCCTCGTCGGCAACGGCAGTTCCCCACCCATCGAGGCGAACATCGACTCGAAGATGGGCACGATGAAGGTGATCATCCCGATGCAAGCCAACACGGCGATCACCAGCACCACCAGTGGGTAGGTTGCGGCCGCCTTCAGCTTGTCCTGGAGTTCGGCATCGGCCTGATACGTTCCGGCGATCATCTTCATCGAGTCCCCGAGGAACCCACCTGCCTCACCCACCTTGACCAGGCTGACCATCAGCGGCGGGAACGCCTTGGGTTGCTTGGCGAGCGCCACGGAGAACGCGATGCCCGACTGCACGTCGGACTGGACCGCAATCAGGGCCTCCCGGAGGGTGGGGTCGTCGGTCTGGTCGATCAATACCGCGAGCGCCCGCATCAACGGCAGACCCGCGTTGATCAGGTTCGAGAGCTGGCGCGCGAACAGTGCCAGCGCCTTCACTTTCACCCTTCGGTGCCGGTGGAGGAACTGGATCGCCCGAGGCTTGCCGGACGTCGACAACAGCCGGACCTCCAGCGGCACGAGCCCCTGGACGTGCAGTTTGGCGACCACCACCTCCTCGCTGAGCGCCTCCAAGGTTCCACGCACGATGACACCGCTTCCGCGGTCCACAGCTTTGTAGCCGAACTCCGATGGCGCGCTCATCATCAAGCCCCCGCTTTCCACTCTGCCGGCGACCAGCCGGCACCAGGCTGCGACGATTGACCAACGACCACCCCGTCCAGCGCATCCAGATCCGATGCGTACTGTCTCGCGAGGCCTCGATCGACAAGGCCACGCCGCACAAGACTCTGCAGGCTCTGGTCGAGCGTGTGCATCCCCAGCTTCGACGAGGTCTGCAGCACCGTCTGGAGCTGGGGCACCTGGCCTTCCCTGATCAGGTTGGCGACAGCGTGGGTGTGCACCAGTACCTCTGTGGCCAGAACCCTCCCGGAGCCGTCGCTACGAGGCAGCAGAACCTGGCTGATCACCCCCTGCAGGGTTTCGCCGAGTTGGGCCCGCACCTGGCTCTGCTGGCCCGAAGGGAACGAATCGATGACCCGGTCGATCGACTTCGCAGCGCCTTGGGTGTGGAGGGTGCCGAGCACCAATCGGCCGGTTTCGGCCGCCGTCAGGGCGATGGCGATCGAATCAGAGTCGCGCAGCTCTCCGATCATCACGACATCCGGGTCCTGGCGAAGAACATGACGCAAAGCCGAAGCGAACGATTGTGAGTCCGTGCCAATCTCACGCTGGTGAATCAGGCAGCGGCCGGACTGGTGAAGGTACTCGATCGGGTCTTCCACACTGACGACGTGACCGGCCCGCTTACGGTTCACCAGGTCGATCATCGCCGCAAGGGTGGTCGACTTGCCCGACCCACTCGGCCCGGTGACCAGCACCAGTCCATGGGGTCGCAGGGCGAGCTCTGCGGCCGCCTCGGGAATCCCGAGGTTTGCCAGGGACGGAAGGTACCGGGGCACCAGGCGGATCGCGGCGGCGATCCCGCCGTACTGCCGGAAGACGTTCACCCGGACCCGCTGCCCCGCCGGGAGCGAGTAGGCCAGGTCGACTTCACCCGCTGCCGCGAACTCGGCCAGCTTGCTCGACCCCAGCAACCCCAGCAGTGCTGTTTCCAGCCACTCGCCGGTCAACTCCCGGCTGTGACCAGGAAAAGGCACCAGGTCACCGTTCAGACGCATCAAGGCAACCCGATCGGCGGAGAGGTGGACGTCGGAGGCCCCGAGTGCGGCTGCCTCGTTCAGAAGCGGGTGCAGGCCGGAAGCCCGGAGCGGCAAGTCCTTGTCCTCGAGGATTGGTCGGACCACCATTTCGATCATCACCTGGCCGCGAAGATCAGGGCATCCACCGTCACGGTGAACAGCTTGACGTTGTTTGTCGGGCTGGACTGCGCTTGAACCACCTGGAGCAGCCGAGGTCCGTCTTGAAGTCGGTAGATGAAGGCCGCCGCCTGAGCCGTACTCGATACTTCGACCTCGAAGGTCACCGGAAGCTGCACCCGTGGAGTGTTCGGTTCGGGCTCACTCTGCGTAGCGGTGGGCAACCCGTCGTCGCCCATACCGGTCCCGGTGGGAGTAGCGAAGACCTGCCGATCGGCGAAGTTGATCGCGACGATCCTGGCACCCGAACGCTTGGCGGCCGCCGATGCCAAGGCGGAGGCATCGCTCAGTTCGTCGGCTTCCGTGATCTGCATTCGCAGGCTGTCCAGGTCATGGTGCAACCGGGGCAGCGCAACTTCCTGATGTGCCCGGTCCGCAATCTCCGCCCGAGTGAGCTGGTTGGCGTAGGCCACCTCTCCAACATGGGCCGTGGCCGCGTGGGTTTCGGTGGAGAGCGCCACCATCACCATCGTGCCGGCAAGAACGATCAAGGCCACCACCCCGGTGCCGATCGCATTGATCGCTCTTCTCGACGGGTCCATCATCTGCTCCCGCCCTGGACGAACCGCCCGGTGTAGCGGGTCTGGTCGGCGCTGAAAGTCGTCACGAAGGTGAAGCCGCCGGCCGGGCCGCCGGAGGAGAGTGCACCGGCGTCGACATCGATGAAGGCGCGCACCTTGCGCAGCTGCGCGATTGTTTCGGCTTGGGCCGATGTTGCCTTGGCCGAGAATGTGAGGGTGCCTTTCAAACCCACCTCGGCGGACGCGTCAGACCCCGGCAAAGGGACCGCCCCAGGCACGAGGGTGAAGCCGATCAGCACCACACCAGCGGGGAGAACCGACGTGATCTCGGCCGTCAGCGTTCCCCAGTCCTGCTCGTTACCTCCGGCCTCCGCCCGGAATGCCTTCAGATCCCGCACCTCGGACTGCAGTTCGATGACCTCGGAGTAGGTGGCCAACTTCGCCTGCAGTTGCACCGATTCCTGGACCTCTGCATCCAGTCGGCTGTGGACCACGTAGTTCCACTGGAGTCCGATGATCAATGCCAAAGCCACCAGGACGGAGACCGACATGAAGGCTTTCAGCCATCGCATCCGCAGCGCCTTCCGGCCACGCTTCTCGACCACTTGGGGCGGTAGCAGGTTGACCCGTGGAGTGCCGCCCGCCACCAGGGCCTTGCCGGTCTTCTTCAGAGTCATCACTTGGTCACCCCTAAGGTCACTCCGAGCGCGCCGACCAGGCTCGCCGGAAGGTTCTTGGCAGCCAGGGCCCTGGACAGCGGGACAATGTCGGCAGGCAGCAGTGGCCGGACGTCGATGTCGATCCCCTCGCTGAGCGCCGCCTGAACCTCGGGCGACTGTCCAAGCGATCCTGTGAGCAACAGGTGCCCCGGAGAGATCGCTTCAGCATGGCGATCGCAGAACTCGAGAGTCTCGCGGATCCGCCCCACCAGCTCGCGCAGGGAAGCATCGCTCCGAGGCGTTACCAACGGCATTGCCCGGCGCGCGGTCGAGACCGGACCGGCGTCGCCGAACTCGCCGGCGGCGGCCATCTGGAAGTGCAGACCGGGCAGCACGAGCACGGACACGATCCGGGCATAACGTGGAATGCCATCGACCACGACGGTGAAGCTGGTGGTGTGCTCACCGACTGCAGCCACCGCCACCGGCCCGGAGCCTTCAGGTACGACCCGCGCGACTGCCCGGGCCAGCCCGAAGGGCAGGAAATCGACCGCCTCCACCCAGAGCCCGGCCTTGCCCAGCGCCGCAATCAGGCCGTCGATCCCTTCGGCCGCGCCGGCGACCAACAGTCCCTTGGCAACCTGGTTCTCGATCGCCAGCGGATAGAAGTCGATCACAGCTTTGTCCGCGGGAACCGGCAGGAGACCCTCGGTCTCGAAGGGCAACGCGGCCCTCAGCTGCTCAGCGGGCAGGTTGGGCGCCGTGTACTCGCGCACCATCAGCCGCCTGTTCGCCACCGAAAGCACGACCTTGCGCCGCCGGAACCCCGCCTGTGCCCAGAGTTGGTTCAGCGCCATTGCCACTGCATCGGGGTCAAGGATTTCGGAGTCGCGGGCAGCTCCGGGGGGAAGCAGTACCTCCCCGGCGGCTACCAGCGTCGGATTCCGGCCTCGAGTAACTTCGACCGCGCGGATGCTCTCCTCTGCAATCTCGACCCCGATGACGTTGCCAGCCATTCTTCATCCCTTCGTCAAGATCAGGCCGCTGAAAGCGGTGTAGGACTGCCAGATCCAGTTCCCGAACCAGATGCCCACCCAGGCGCCGGTCAGCAACCAGGGACCGAACGGCACCGCGGTGCCCCGGGTGGCCTTGCCACTGGCCACCAACGCCACGGCGTACCCGCCACCGAGCAGGAAGGCAGCCAGCCAGCCCACGGCGAGCGGGCCCCACCCGAGCCAGCCGAGGTAGATTCCGGCCACCCCGGCCAGCTTCACGTCGCCGCCGCCCATGCCATCGGGACGAACCATGCGGATGAGCCAGTACGCGCCATACATCAAGGCCATCCCGGCCAAGCCTCGAAGCATCGAAGACCAGTCGGCGCCGAACACACAGGCCAGGCCCAGGAACCCCAGCCCGACGCCGTAGCTCGGCAGCACGATGACATCCGGGAGCCTGTGGGTATCCAGATCAATCAGCACCAGCACCGAACTCACAACGGCGAACCAGGCAAAGGCTGTCCAGACGAGCACTCCGGGTAAACCGGAGAGCCCAAGGACCATCGGCACGAACCACGCCAGCAGCGCGAAGACGATTCCGTTGACTGCCTCTGTTGCCGGATAGCGGGGGGAGATCGGCGCTGCACACGCCGCGCAGCGTCCGCGCAGCAGCAGCCAGCTGAGCACCGGGACGTTCTGCCAGGATCTGATCGGGGCTTCACACGATGGGCAGCGGCTGGGTCGCAGCAGGGAGATCTTCGCCGGCACCCGGTAGGCGACGACGTTCGCGAACGACCCGAAAGACAGCCCGAGCAGGCCAGCGAACACGATGAGCACGGCAATCATCCGATCTCCCGCTGCGAGATCCGGGTAACGCTGAAGGTTCCGCCTGGGGTGGTGGGCTGCGTGGATTCGAACAGTGCGATCGGGAACTCGACCGGAGCCGCCTTGATGTCCCCCGGTGGTCCGCTATCCAAGGCGATGCTGCCCGAGTACATCGATCCGGTGAAGGTGCTCGATCGGATATTGATGCGGGTGGGCGTGTACAGCAGCGTCGGAACGCCGACAGTTGTGGAGTTGAGGTCGATCACACCTGACTCGGCCCCACCACCTGGATACTTCCGTGGCTTCTGCTGAAACGACGGGACGATGAACCACAGGCTTGGGCTGGTCCCGCTGGCGGCCTGGAAGGTGATGAACTGCAGGTCAATCTCGGAGGACACGACCACGACGTTGGCATTGATTGTGACTGGGGTGGCCCTATCAGGATGTTGGTGCAGCCCGTCCTTACAGGCGGTTGCATCGAGCACCGTCGGCGTTGCGAAGGTCTCCAGGTAGGTCGCCCAACTCCTGGTGGTGCACCAGGAACTCTTCATATCCAGTTGCTGAACGGTGTACCCGGGCCAATCGGCGCTGGCATAGCCATAGTCCTGCCAAGTGGGGACGGACGGGTCGGGCGGGGCGGTCACCGTGACCACCGGAGGGCTCAACGTCAAGCTCGGCGCGCTGGGCGCAGCGGGATCCATGGGGCCGGCCTCTCGCGTCACGGTGCCGGCGACCCTCGTCGCGGCATCGCTCGGAGTCAGGCTCCTCGAAGACGGCAGGGTCAGGTTGCCCCCGACGCCGCCGCCGGAAGGGAGATTGACATGGCCACCGACACTCACGTTGCCGGTGGCAAATCCGTAGATGTAGTTGGTTCCGGTAGCCGAACTGGACAGGTCTGCGCCGACGGTGCGGTTGTAGTTGAGGATCACAGTGCCGGCAACCTTGAGGCTCCCGCCCACCTCGCCGCGGACAGTGGTGGCACCGGTCCCGGCTGTGACGTCCCCGGAAACCGAGCCGCCGTCGTAGATGTACACCCTGCCCGCCGCCTTGAGACTCCCGGTGACCTTGCCCCGAACCGAGGTCATGCCCGTCCCCGCTGCGGTGGCGTTCCCGCCGACGCGACCGTCGTCGGAGATGAGGGCAGCGCCATGGACGGCGAGATCGCCGCCCACCCGGCTGTACACCTCGGTAGTGAGGGTGCCGCTCGCTATGACGTCCCCCGTGACATTGCTGTTGTAGTAGGTCGTCACCGGACCGATTGCTTTGACGTCCTTGCCGACCGTTCCGCGAATCCAGGTCCGGTCGGTACCTGCTGCGGTCACCCGGCCTTCAACCGATGAGTTGGACCAGGTGGTCACGTAACCGCCCGCCTCCACGTTCCCCTTGACGATGCCTTCAATGTCGCTGTAACTGGTGGAGGTCACGTTTCCGCCCACCGAGGTTCCACTGCCCAGATCCGCGTAGCCCCCTGTGGCCAGGTCTCCGACGACGGAGCTGCTGCTGTCCAGCGACGCGTTGCCCCCCGATGTCAGGTCTCCGCCCACCACACCACCACTACGCAGAGAGGCGGTCCCGACAGAGGTCAGATCCGCGCCGACCGAGCAGTTGCTGCCGATCACCACAGTCCCGCCGGCGGTCAGGCTGCCACCGACCGTGCTTACGGGGTTGAGGATCACGTTCTTGCCGGCGGTCAGGCTCCCGCCAATTGAACTGCCCGCGTTCATGGTGGCGTCTCCCTTGACCTTCACCCACCCGGACACCGCACAGGCTGAGTCGGAGGAGAAGTCCTCTTCGACCACCACGTTCGCGGCCATCGGGCTATTGCAACGGAAGTCGCCTTTCGCGACGATCAGTTTTGCCCGATCCGTCGTGGAGGATGTCACTTTGTTCGGTGCGTACGTCGTCGTTTCGGTGAAGAAGGTGAGCTGGCCCACCTTTGCCTCATAACTCTGAGCCGTCGTGAACCCGTAGACGGCCTGGACACTGACCTGGCGGCCGCCGGCACTGCCGGTGGAGGTGAACGTGACCGTGTTGGTGGCAACCGCACAGGTCGCTGAGTACACCGGGGCGGTGGTCGAGGCGATCGTCCCGGTGCAGACCTCCGCCTTCTTGAACGCGGCAAGGGCAGATGCGACACCGGCATCGGCGGCGGCTCTAGCCTGGGAGGTGCTCCGACCGCCGGCAGCGGTGGATCCGGTGTTGGTAACGATCGCAGCGAGGGTCAGCGCGAAGAGGGTGAGGACGAGCATGATGACGAGTACCGACACCAAGGCCGAGCCTCGCTCGTCACGCCGACCAGCCTTCACCAACATGACTCGGGACTCCCGGTCCCGTAGGCATTGGCGGTCACGGCACCTGCGACCGGAACGGTGACGCTGCTGGAGGTGAAGGCCAGCGAATAGCTGACTTGCGTGGTGCCGCCACTGAAGGCGGCGCCGCCGCCCAGCCTTCCGCTGGCCCCGACGGCCAAGACCGCCCAGGTGGAATAGTCAGTGGAGGTGATGGCCACGGGCGCAGCCTTGTAAACCAGCTTGTTGTCGGCGGTGAGCGCCCAGGCCACACACTGCCAGCCCGTGTCGCCGGTAGCCACCCGAGCCTTGAGTACCGTGCCGGACACCGAGATTGTGCTCGCGTTCCGGACCGCGGTTTGCACGGAGTTGCTCACCACCTGGGCGGCGCCGGTGGCCGCATCCCGTCCGCCGACGGCCGCCTGTGTCCGGAAGCCGACGAGGAACAGGCTGCCGAGCACGCTGAGCACCAGCGCGGTAAGCGCCGAGTACAAGATCACCTCGACCAACGTCAGTCCCGCTTCGTCGGCAGTGCCGAGGTGCTCGCCGAGGTCGCTCATGCCGATGACACGAGAATCTCGGAGTCCAGGGTGATGACAGCCTTCGTGGAGTCGGGCCGGTACGCCTGCACGGTCACCTTCACCGTTGCCGGATAACTGGCCGGGCAGGCGCCGAAGGTGATGGACGCAGTGGCGCCGCTCCCCGAGGGGTCCGCGACCCCGCTGGTGGCCGTGGCCGACACGGCTGCGCAGGAGTTGGCCGTGGCATTGGGAAAAGAAGCCTGCAGAGTGGCCAACTGGGCGTTGGCAAGACTGTCGGCGGCCAACAGTTCACTGTTGGTGGCGCTGGCCCGGACCGTGCCGATCATGAGCGGCAGAACGGCCACCGACATCAGGGCGAGGAGGAACATGGCGACCACGATCTCGACAAGACTCACACCGGATTGGCGGTCCCGGAGTTGTTCACGGCATTCAGAACGGCCAGCCATGGGGCACCTCCTCATTGGGCACAGCTCGGACCCGGAGCTACCCTCCGGGCCCAGCCAGCCAAGTTGAGCAGACGGCGTCAGCCGCAGCCTGGCCCGGAGGTTGCGAACGCGGAGTCATCGCCGTTGTAGGCGGCCCACACGCAGACCTTGTCGATGGAGGTCGGTGCCGAACCGCCGTCCCCGACCTTCGTGCCCCAGCCGACCGTGATACTGGCATCCCCGCTGGCGATCAACGTTGCTTCGCTGGCCTGTGCGAGTTGCGCAGTGGCCTGGGTGGCCCCGTTGGCAGCAACTGCCTTGGTCGCATTGAGTCTTGCGGTGCCCTGGATGTTGCCGAAGACCGGGATTGCGATGGCCACAAGGACCCCGAGGATCGCAACGACAACGATGAGTTCGATCAAGGAGAAGCCGCTTTCGCCGCTGCCTTGGCGGCGGCGGTCAAGGGCAGTCTTGAGACGTGTGATGAATTGCTGCATGGGTGTCTCCGATGGGGGTGGGGGTAGGAAAGCGAACATTGGCGATCGCCTCAGGGACAGGGACGCGAACCACTTTGCTCGGTACTGAAGGTAGCACGCTGGACGACGATCGACCGGACGTAGGTTGAAATCGGCCAATGTTCTTATCCGCCGCTCAACAAGCCTAGCCAGAAGGCATTTTTCGGGCGCCTCCACAAGTCTTCACACGAGTGACAAATCGGCCGGCCCGCGAATTCCCAGTGCGGCCCACACCGTTGGCTTCAACAGTAAAGTCGGCCCGTTGTCAGGACGCTGATGGCCCCAATCGGCCCGCGGGCGACCCGGTGGGCGTGGGCTCCTTGAGCTCCACGAAGATGGTGTGGGTGGGAGTGCTGCCGATATTGGTACCCGCGTGCTCCTGGGCGTCCAGCCACCGGGCCTGGAAGGCAGGCAGCTCCACGTCGACCTCCGCGTCGCCCGAGCGGAGCGTGCGTCGGAAGCTGCTCAGGGTCACCATCACGCTGTCGGGGTGCGAATGAGGCTGGGTCGCGTCGCCCGGTCCGTCGAGGTACTCCAGAACCCGGACGCGGTCGTTCTCGAAGAGCACGTGGTACAGGCCGGGATTCGTGGTGACGGGGTCGTTCATGGCGCTCCCTTTCGATGCCGAGCGGTCGATGCCGCCAGGCGATCACTGTGCTACCGCTGCTGCGGACGGGCAAGGGGCCTGGCGAGATTCACCTATCCGCCGGCATCGGCCAGGATGCCGTCGATCGCGGGTAGGAGAGCCGGGCAGTGGGCAGATGTGCCCGGAGGCTCAGGGGTTCGCACTCGCGATACTACGAGAAGCCTGATCGGGAAGGAGATCGTCATGACCGAAGCATTGACGCCTCAGCAGTTCCAGGAAGCGGAGGTGAGCGGAGATTGGCGGGCGCTGAACGCCGGCGCCGACGCCTGGTTCGACGCGCCTTCCTTCCGGGCCGGGGCCGCCCTGGTCCGGCGGGTTGGTGACGTGGCCGAAGTCGCCGGCCACCATCCGGATGTCGATCTTCGAGCGTCCGGGGTCCATGTGCGCACCTACACCCACGACACCGATTCGCTGACCGCCAAGGATGTGTCGTTGGCCGGATCGATCTCGGCGGCCGCTGCGGACCTTGGTCTGTTGGCGAACCCAGCGGCTATCCAGCGCCTGCAGTTGGCGATTGATGTGGCCGACCGTGAGGCCGTGGTGCCGTTCTGGCAGGCCGCGCTGGGCTTTGACCGCTCCGGTGACGACCGGTTGGCCGACCCTTTGCGGCGCCACCCGCGGGTGTGGTTCCAGGAGATGGACGTGCCGCGTCCGCTACGCAACCGGCTCCATGTGGATGCCGGCACTCCCTGGGATTCGGTCGGGGCGAAGCTGGCTGCGCTCGCAGACGCCGGCGGGCACGTCGCCTACCAGAATCAGTGGTGGCAGACGCTGGCTGACCCAGAAGGCAACGAGGTGGATGTCTTCCCGCTCAGCGAGGCTTATGGCGTCATCGAAGGCGAAGGCACCAGCGATTGGCGCGTCATGCTGACCGCGGCCACGCACTACCCGATCGTGAGCTTCGATCAGGGTGCCAGGTTCGTTGAAGCGGTGGCCGGGTTGGCAGATGATGCCGGACTCCCCCTGCTGATCGACCTGCGGTACTCGGGCGTGACCGTCGAC
>JBBRIY010000010.1:0-18626 GCA_038220215.1 Propionibacteriales bacterium | reverse complement strand
CCAGGCCGGCCTGGTAGACCAGCAACCGCACCCCTCGGATGCTCGGTCGAGGGTGCTCACCCTCACCGGCGACGCCGGAAGTCAGGTGAACGAGTTCGAACTGCGCATGGTGACCGAACTGGCCGACGAGTTCAGTGACCTCGACGACGCCGAACTGGCCACCCTCGCACACCTCCTTGCCCGCACGGTGCGGCACTGATGGCCGGGGTCTTCGTCACCGGCGCGACAGGCATCGTCGGCTCGGCCGTGGTCCGGGAGCTGGTGCGGCGGGGCGAGCCGGTGATCGCCGCCGTCCGCGACCCTGCCAGCCAGGAGTGGCCTGAAGCGGTCACCGCGCGCCGCTTCGACTTCGAACTGTCGGCTGCTCAGCTGGAGCAGACACTCGACGGTGCTGACCGGTTGTTCCTGATGCGGCCTCCCGCCATCGCCGACGTCAGGAACAGGCTCTTCCCACTGATCGACGCCGCCAATCGGCTGGGCCTCCGACAGATTGTGTTCCTCTCCCTGCAAGGCGTCCAGGCCAACCGGCGCACCCCGCACTACGCCGTCGAGCAATACCTGCGCAGCACCGGCTCGCCCTACACCTTCCTGCGACCGAACTTCTTCATGCAGAACCTGGCCACGACGTACGCGACCGACATTCGGGAGAGCGACCGGATCTTCGTCCCCGCCGGGAGCGCCCGCACGGCCTTCATCGACGCCCGCGACATCGGCCGGGTTGCCGCCACCGTCTTCACCGAGCCGGGTCACCTGCGCCGCGCCTACACCCTGTCAGGTGAGCAGTCGCTGACCTATCGAGATGTCGCACGAATCATGACTGGCGTACTCGGCCGCCCCATCCGCTACGCCCGTCCCAGCGAAGCCGAGTACCTCGACCGGCTGCGGAGCGAGGGCAGGCCGGAGGACTACGTCGCCGTGCAGAAGATGATCCACGCAGTGGTGCGCCTCAACGTCTCCGCCCTCCCGAACAGGTCCATCCGGCGGCTCACCGGGCACCCGGCCACCCACCTTGACGAGTTCATCGCCGACCACCGCGACGCCTGGGAACGCCGCTGACGGCGTCCCGATCAAGCGATCATGAAGGACACTCGAGCCGCCGTGTCTCAATGGACGGTGATGTTCACGGTCCACGTCTCGATGGCTCCGGGAGCCAGGGTGAGGACCGTCCCGTTGGCCTGCGCACGGGAGGCGCTGTCGTGCCAGCCGGTGGCTGGCTCGATCGCGATCACACGGTCGGTCGAATACTCATGAGCGTCGATCCAGACACCGCACCAGCGCACCGCCTCCCCCGTCCAGCTGAGATCGACTGCGCGACCTCCCGGGTGATGCAGGGTCGCCCGCCGTACACGGTCGCCGGGCAAGGTCCAGAACTTGCGGGACGTGCCGTCGGGGACCCGCTGGAGTGAACGGTCCGCCGTCAACGGCACCTCGGGCGCCTGGAAGTCGACGACCTGCGTGACCCCGACGAGTTCCACCCAGGAGTCGGGTTCGGCAAGAAACTGCGGGTGCGCAGCCCAGAGGAAGGGCTGAGGGAGCTCGTCATCCGAGCAAACCTCGTAGTCGATCCGGAAGCCGCCGTCTATCGGCCGAATGGTCCGACACAGCGTGTACGCCCAGTCCAGCCCGTGCACGCAGGTGGTCAACGCGTCAGCGGTCCGGCTCCAGCTCCAGGCCTGGTCCCAGAGGTCGCCGTGGTCCGAGAGCTCGGCACCCTCCGCCGTCCGACCGGCAACAATTGTTGGCGCGCACTCGTCCCACCCGCACATCTCGGCCTCGACGAAAGCGAGCCCGCAGGGTGAGCGGAGGGGCAGCTCCCCTGGGGGCTGGCTCAACCACTCGTGGCTCGGGGAGGCGAGCGAAACGATCTTTCCCCCGCGCTGGGGCACCACGGTGATTGCGATGGGGTCGCCGGACAGGTCCGTGCTGGCAAGGGTGTGCTCAGGCGGCGCCGTCCAGTGACCCCTCGTTTTCACTTCGGCAGCCCGACCCTCCGGTCGCCGGAGCGGGACTGCTGAACGACCACGGCCACGACGAGGAGGACGCCTTGGGCGAGGTTCTGCCAGAAGGGGTTGACCCCGAGGAGGGTCATTCCGTTGAGCAGGACTCCCAGAAGGACCACCGCCAGGATCGTTCCGCCGATCGTGCCCTTGCCGCCACGCAGCGCCACCCCACCCAGTGCCGCCGCGGTGATCGCCTGGAACTCGAGGCCCTCGGAGCCGGACACCGGCTGCCCCGAACCGGTTCGCGCAGTGATCAGGATTCCGGCGAGGGCGGCGACGAACCCGGAGACCACGAAGACCCCGACGATGTAGCGGTTGATGTCAATCCCGGAGAGCCGGGCGGCCTTGTCGTTGCCGCCCACCGCATAGATGTTGCGCCCCACCTTGGTGAACTGGAGCATCACGTGCAGCAGGAGGGCGGTGACGATGAGCACCCAGACCAAGGTTGGCAGACCGAGCAGTGAGCCGCGCGCCAGCGCACGAAAGAGCGGATCCGCGCCGGTGTAGCCCTGCGCGCGGCCGTTCGACACCAACTGTGAAATGCCTTTGAAGGCGGTCAGCCCGGCCAGTGTCGCGATCATCGGCGGCACTCTCCCCACCACGATCACGATGGCATTGACCAATCCGCACAACGAGCCGACGACCAGTGCCGTCACGACGCCCAGGGCGGAGTTGTTGAACGCCGTGAAGGCCATGGCCGAGACCACCGACGATAATCCGGCAACCGACCCGACGGTCAGGTCGATACCGCCCATGATCATCACCACGGTCTGCACCAGTGCCAGAAGGCCCGAGATGGTGACAGCCGTCCCGATCGTGATCAGGTTGGTGGGCAGCAGGAAGTTCGGGTTCAGGACGGCCAGCGTTGTCGCCAGCAGGACGATCGCGCCGAGCAGGATGAGGTTCTGTGCTCCCACCTTTGCAAACAGTGCGACCGCGCCGGCCGACGGCGACCTGCGCGTTCGCTCCGGCTCGACCGTCTCAGCAGGGGCCTTGGGCCTCGTGGTCTGGGACATCAGTTGCTTCCTTCCAGGATGTCGAACTCGCTCTTCATGGCCAGGGCGAGGATTCGCTCCTCGGTTGCTTCCACGTGGGTGAGCTGGCCGGTTATTTCGCCGTTCTGCATGACCACGATCCGGTCGGCCAGTCCGAGGACTTCCGGCAGCTCTGAGGAGATCACCAGGATCGCGACCCCGGTGGCGGCAAGCTGGTCGATGATGTGATAAATCTCGGCCTTCGCACCCACGTCGACGCCGCGGGTGGGCTCATCAAGTATCAATACCTTGGTCTGCTTGGCCAGCCAGCGGGCCAGTACGACCTTCTGCTGGTTGCCCCCGGACAGGTTCTCGACGGGGCGATCCATGTGGGGGGTCTGGATCCGCATCCGGTCGATGTACTCCCGAACCAGCTCAACTTCCGCGGGCTTGTTGATGAAGCCCCACTTGGTCAGCCGCCCGAGCACGGCAAGGCTGAGGTTCTCCTTGACGCTGCGAATCATCACCAGGGCGTCAGCCTTCCGCTCCTCTGGTGCCAGCCCGATGCCACTGGCGATGGCGTCCTTCGGCGAGCGAAGAGTCACGAGCTCACCGGAGACCTTGATCTGCCCGGACACCAGCCGGACGTCCCCCGCGATCGCCGCCGCGAGCTCACTTCTGCCGGCCCCGACCAGACCAGCGAGGGCGACCACCTCACCGGCATGGACGTCGAAGGAGATGCCGCGGACGTCGTGAGTGGTGACATCGGCGAGCTCCAGAACGGCAGCACCGACCGTGCCCCGATTGCGGTCATGCATGTTGGTGAGGTCGCGCCCGACCATCATGCGCACGATCTCGTCGGTGGAGCTGTGCGCGACCTGACGGGTGCCGATCAGCTTGCCATCGCGAAGCACCGTGACCCGGTCGGCGATCCGGAAGATCTCCCGCATCCGGTGCGACACGTACCCGATCGCCTTGCCCTCATCGGCAAGGCGGCGGATCAGGGCGAAGAGGACGTCGGTCTCGGACTCGGACAGCGACGAGGTCGGCTCGTCGAAGCAGAGGATGTGCGGGTGGTCGATCAGGCAGCGGATGATCTCCACCAGCTGCCGCTGGGCGGGTGAGAGTTTGTGGCCGATGGTGTCGACGCGGAGCATCCGGGCGAACCCGAACTCCTCGATCGCGGCCTGGGCGCGTGCCCGCAGCTCCTCGCGGTTGAGGAGCACGTTGCCGGGCAGTGCTCCAAGGAACAGGTTCTCTGCGACGGTGACGAACGGCACGATCTCGGGTTCCTGGGCCACCACGCGAAGGCCGGCGTGCCGGGCTTCGAGAGGGCTGGTGAAGTGGACGACCTCGCCTGCGATCCGGACCGAACCGGAATCGGGCTGGTGGTCGCCATCCAGGATCTTCAAGAGGGTGGACTTGCCGGCGCCGTTCTCGCCCATGAGGGCGGTGACCTTGCCGTACGGGAGCCAGATGTCGACATCCTTGAGCGCCTGCACTCCAGAGAATCCCTTGGAGAGCCCTTCTGCGATCAGGCCCCCGGACGGACTTTCTGCCGGGGCCTGGAACCTTTCTTGTGACATCTGTGTCTCCGCGAGTTCTCTCGTCGTGGGGCGGCAGTGGTGGCCGGGTGTCCCCGACCACCGCTGCCATCTGATGAAGCGGTTACGTGCAGGTGACTCCGGCGGCTTCCCAGGACGCCGCGTCGACCATGGTGGTCTTGGCGATCGCCTTGGCAGGCAGCGCGACCTGGTTGCGGATCTGGTCGACCATGGCCTTCACGGCTGCGCGGCCCACCTCGGCCCCGGAGATGTACAGGGCGGCCTTCATCCCCGTGTCCTGGCCGGCCTTCCAGTCCTTGCAGGCCAGGTAGGCACCCAGACCGACTCCCAGGATGCTGGCCGGCTTGACGTCGGCGTTCTGCAGGGCGGTCACGGCTCCCGTGACGCTCTCGTCGTTGCAGCCCCAGACGATCCAGTTCTTGACCTTCTGGTTGGCGGTGACGGTGGCAGCAGCCTTGTCCAGCGAACCGGTGACACTGGCATCGCTGCCAACCGTGACCACCTCGGGAGCGTCGCTCACCACGGCCTTGAAGGCCGCAAGGGCCCCGTCGACGCGCTGCATGCACACCGAGAGGTCGAGCTTGGTGACGGACATGATCTTGGTGTCAGCGGCCGTCCAGCCACCGGCCTGGTAGAGCTCGGCGGCCTTCTTGCCGACCTCGGTGCCCATCGCGGTGCCATCAAAGCCCGCGAACGGGATCTCGGCGCCCGTGCTGTCCTTCAGGACGTCATCCGACGCCATGATGGGAACGTTGGCGGCCTTGGCCTTGTCGACAACCTGCGGGCCGATGGCCTGGTCCGGCGCGACGATGATGATGCCTTGGGTCTTCTGGGCGATCGCCGCGTCCACCTCGCTGATCGCCTTGTTGGCGTCGGTGCCAAGGTTCACGACGGTGACGTTGACACCGCCCAGTTCCTTGGCCATCTCCTTCGCGCCGTTCGCCTGGTCGACGAAGTACTGCTGGTCGCCCATCTTCTGCAAGTACGAGAGCTCGATGGTGCCGGCGGCAGAGGCAGAGGCAGCGGGAGCGGCGGCGGTGGTGGCGGTTTCCTGACCAGTACTACATCCGGTCGCTACTGCGATCGTCGTGACTGTCAGGCCTACCGCCAGAGCCCGCATCATTACGGTCTTCATGTTTACCTTCCGAGTAGGCAAGAGGCTTGTGTGCCCGCGAGAAGCAACCCTGCCTCCCGTCGATTCCTAGTATTATAGTACGAACAGAATGTGTCAAGGGTGCTCCATCGATCGTTACCAAACGGTGAGGACCCCACCTTCGAGAGCTCGAATGGGGAATTAACCGACCGCTCAGGTCGTGGGGTCACCTCGGCGGCGTGGGCCGTGAAGAGGTGGCAGAACAGCAGGATCGTCGGATGACAGAGCAATCAGGCGACCGGGTCGCGCGCTCAGGCGGTTCGTGCTTCTGCGGCGGGGCTCGCCACCTCTTCGGCCGCGTGTGGGGATCCGCCGTGGCCTGCCCGGAAGTCTTCCTTGGCCTGGGCCACCAGAGCAGTCATTGCTGCCCTGGCGCCATCGGGGTCACCGGCAGCGATGGCCTCGATCACCCGACGGTGATCTTCGATGAAATCCCCTTCGTGATGCCTGGGCAGCGTCGCCAGGTCCCTCGCCCGCATCGCGGGCACCAGCAGGCGCTGGAAGTGTTCGAACAGCTCGTTCCCGGTTGCTGCAGCGATAGCGATGTGGAACTCAACGTCGGCATCGGTAACGGCATGCCAACTCGCTCCTGACGAAGACACCACGAGATCGGCATTGGAGGCCATCTTCTCCAGTGAGCCCCGGATTCGCGCGATGTCGGTGGCCGAGGCACGCCTCGCCGCCAGGTCAGCTGCGGCGGGCTCCATGACGGCGCGCGCTTCAGCAAGCTCCTCCTGTAAGCGCACATCCGCGTCCCGCCATGACATCACGTCGGCGTCCAGGAGGTTCCAGTACGCGCGAGGAAGAACGTAGGTGCCGAGCTTGGGACGGGCATCAACAAGCTGCTTCGCGGTGAGTACCTTGATCGCCTCTCGCATTGCGGTGTGCGAAACTCCGAACTCCGCTTCGAGCGCGACCAGGTCCAGCACCGACTCCGCCTCAATGGCTCGCGTGACGATGCGGCGTCCGACTTCGTCGACCACGTGCGCATGCAACCCTCGCCGACCAACGCTGCCACGCTTCGGACTCTTGTTCACGATGCCTCCTTGCCGATCAGCCTCTGGACTTGATGGTCTGTCCCCCGTCGACCGGCAAGCTGACTCCTGTGACAAAGGATGCCTCATCAGAGGCGAGGAAGGTGATCGCAGCAGCCACTTCCGAGGCCGCGCCCATCCGCCCCAACGCCGTCTCGGCTGCCGCTGCCCGCCGCCCAGTCTCTGGGACCGAATCCCACACCGCGGTCAGGACCGGCCCAGGAAGCACCGCATTGACCCGGATGGAGTCTCCGTACTCGACGGCGAGCTGCCTGGTCAGAGCCAACATCCCACCCTTGGCGGCGCTGTAGGCCGGGTGCCCGCGCCAGGCGATCACTGCATGGACGCTCGACACGTTCACGATGCACCCGCGGTTGGCAATCAGCTGGTTCACGAAGGTGTGGATCCCCAGGTAGACAGCGGTCAGATCGACACCAAGCTGCCGCTCCCATGACTCCCGGGTGAGTTCGTGCAACGGGTTGATCTCCAGCACGTAGGCATTGTTGACGAGGACGCTCAACGACAGGCCCAGGCCGAGCAACAACTCTTCAGCCTTTCGCCAACCGCCGGCATCGCTCACGTCGAAAGCGCAGCAATGCGCGATTCCGCCTGCTTGTCGGATTCTCGCCGCCACCTGCTCCAACCCTGTCGGGTCGATGTCCGCCAACACGACTTCTGCTCCCTCGGCTGCCAGTCTCTCCGAGGTCGCTGCACCAATGCCGCTACCGGCACCGGTGACCAGTGCGGTCTTGCCTTCGAAGCTCATCTCATTCCTCCCAGCCGTGTCCGAGCTGCTCAACGAGGGCCAGGAGCGCCGGCCCCTGACCCCACGGAACATTGAAGCCGCGCGGGACGTGGTCGTAGTGTGTCGGCTCCGTGCAGGCCATGACGGCTGCGGAGACGTTGGCAAGAATGCCGTCCGGGCCGATTCCACGCACGGTGGCCGCATGGGCGGCACCAGCTGGCGCGGAAGCCTCGGCCGCGTCGATCACGCCGAGACGGATTGCCTTGCGGAACCCTGCGGCCATGAAGCCGGCCGTCGAGTACTCGTCCCCGGAACCTGCGACGTGCACCTGGGTGTACCAGTGACCGTCGGCGCGCTGGAAGCGGATCATCGCGCGGATCAGCCGCACTGCGGAGGCCCGCAGTTCTTCGATGCCCGCCGCGTCCTCGCCAAGCTCTTCGATGACGTCAAGCAGGCCGAGGAGTGCCCAGCCCTGACCCCGCCCCCAGCCTGGGCCGAAGGACCCGGGCACCCCGTCAAGGATGAAGTGGTCGAACAGCCCGTCCGGCTGCTGGAGCACGTTCACGTAGGCCAACGCCTGTGAAACGGCCAGCTCCCTGAGCTCAACCCGATCAGTGAGGACGCCGAGCGCGGCGAAGAGCGGTGGCTCGAAATGAAGGCAGTCAAGGAACGACCCGGCGGGCGGGTCGGCAAGCCAGGCGGCCTCCCGGCGGGACAGCTGCGCCGGCCCATACGGCTGGACCAACGGCGCGCGCCGCCACGTTCGGTAGATCCCCCGGATGGTCGGCCTTTCCATCAGGTAGGCGACCAACCCTGAGATGGCGTTGACCAGCTGGAAGTCGTCGTGGTTCCGTGCGATCTTCACCGCAGCAACACCCGGGAAGGTGCAGTCCAGTTCGGCGAATCCCCGCCTGGAGGCTGCCCACGACCGGAGGTAACCCCAGGCGAAGGCCTCCCACTGGGGATCACCCAGGACCTCAGAGGCGCCGACCAGCCCGTCGAAAGCAACCGACTCCCCGAAGTTCCAGATCTCCAGCTTCTCGTCGCACACGGTGGCGGCCACCGTGGCGACCAACTCCGGAGTGGGCGTCATTTCACGCTCGCGAACACAGCGGGCGAGGTGGTTGCGTCGAGGGTCAGGCGGCCCGCGCTGACCAGATCCTCCAGGTGCCCGCACACGGGGAAGGCCAACGCGTTGCGGCGACCGGCCTTCGGCCAGCTGCCGATGATCGGCAGGAGCTGGTCGACGCACTCGGAGAGGGTCAGTCGCACCGCCCCCCTTCCCGTGCCCGTACCCACGAAGAGTGCCTCCACCGCCGCACCGAGTGACCGGCAGAACTCCTCCGATTCACCGAGGAAGTCCGCGACCGCCGACCCTTCGTAGGCACCGTAGTGCGCCGTGTGGAGCTGGTCGGGCGCGAGCGCGCGCAGGCGCCCGATCGTGGCCAGGTAGCTGGCCACATGACGGTAGGTGGGTGGGAAGATCGGGTGCCCGTCCACGTCGGGGACGGCTGTCCCGAGGACGGCGTCCGAGATGGCCACCAGGCTGCGTTGCGGGTCGTGGACGGCCAGGTGCCCCCGCGAGTGCCCGGGAACGTGGAGGAGCTGCAGCTCCCGATCCCCCAGATCGATACGCTCCCAGCCGCCGGCGAGCACGTCGATCGGTGCTTCCCGGGTCACCTCGCGAACCCAGGCGAGGTCCGCCTCTGATTCGTCGAGTCCATAGGACTGGGCGAAGGAGCGGCCCCTGCCCTGCAGGTAGAGCCCGAAGTCCTGCATCATGCCGGCGTCATTCGGATGCGCGAGGAAGGTCGCCGACGGCAGGTTCTCGCGAGCATCGGCCAACCCGCCAAAATGGTCGACGTCGCAGTGGGAGACGACGACGTGGGAGACCTGCCCTGCTGCGACGCCCGCCTCCTCCAGCGCGGGAGCGATGTGATCGGCGAACACCCCGTCCACCCCAGTGTCCAGCAGCACCGTCCGGCTCGAGCCGACGAAGGCGTACACGTCATTTCGCCGCCCCGCCAGCGGCGTCGCGATCCGGACCACACCCTCGGAGATCTCCATGGCTAGCGTCCTTTGAACTCGGGTGCCCGCTTCTCAGCGAAGGCCTTCTGGCCCTCGGCTGCATCCTGGGTGGTCATGCAGTAGGCGAAGGAATCATTCTCCACGAGCAAGCCGGCATCCAGTCCCACGTTCTGGGCCACCCGCACCATGTACTTGGTGCGCTGGACCGCGATGGGCGAAAGGCCGGCCATCTTCTCGGCCAGCTCACGGGCGCGACCGAGCAACGCGTCCGGCTCAAGGAGCTCCTGGACGAGGCCCCACCGGAGCGCCTCCGATCCGTCGATACGCTCCCCGGTGAGGAGAAGCTTGCTCGCGTTCCCTGGCCCGACAAGGTGGGTCAGAAGCTGGGTCTGCCCCGAGCCACCATGCCAACCCCAACGGATCTCCCCGGCGCCGAAGGACGACCGCGCGGTCGCGAGCCTGATGTCGCTGGCCGAGGCCATCTCGAGACCTCCACCGATGCAATAGCCGTCGATTGCCGCGACGACCGGCTTGCGGATCAGGTAGACCGCACGCGCGTAGTCCTCGCGCTTGTCGAACCGGTTCCGGTACTCCCAGTTCGAGCCGTACTCGTGCAGGTCGGTGATGTCGCTGCCGGCACTGAACGCGCGTCCGCCCGCACCCGTGAGGACGACTGCCCGGACGCTCTCATCGTTGTTGACGCGGAAGACGAGGTCGTTCATCGCGCGGTCCATGGCGACCGTCATCGCATTGAGCTTGTCCGGTCGATTCAGCGTGATGGTGAGCACGTGGCCGGACTGCTCGATGAGGATCTCGTCGCTGCCCGTGGTCATTTCGCCATCTCCTCTACTGCTCCGGTCGTGATCAGTTCGTCGATCTGCTCGCCCGAAAGACCCGCTTCACACAGGACTTCCCGGGTGTGCTGCCCGAGGGCCGGCGCGGACTTGCGGATGCTCGGCGGTGTCTCGCTGAGCTTCAGTGGTGGGCGGACGGTGCGGATCGGCGGCCCACCGTGGGCGCTGGGCTGTTCGACGAACATCCCCGTGGCGGCAGCATGCGGGTCGGCTTCGAGCGCCGGGTAGTCGTAGACCGGTCCGGCCCAGACCCCGTACTGGTCACACAGGTCGATCCACTCGGCGGTGGGGCGGCCCTCGAACGCATGGCGCACGTGCCGGTACACCTCATCGCGGTGGTCGTGCCCGTCGCTGTAGCTCACCATGGTGCGCAGGAAGTCATCATCCAGCATGTCGCCGAGACGCGGCAGCGGGGACATGGCCAGTGCCAGCCAGCCGTCGCTCGTGCGGTAGACACCGTAGGGTGCCGGGATCGATCCATGGGCGCTCGCCTCGGCGGTGCGCCGTGGTGAGGAACCCGTGTTCAGGTAGGTGACGAGCTCCTGGAGCTGGGTGTCGAGGACCACAGAGAACATGTCCACCTCCACGTGCTGTCCGCGACCCGTGCGCCCCCGATTGTGGAGTGCAGCAAGGATCCCGATCGCAGCCTGGTAGCCGGTCATCACGTCGGCTGCCCACAAGGCGCCCGGTACCGGCGGGTCGTCGGTCGCGCCGACCGAGAACATCGCACCGCTGTAGCCCTGCAGCAGCAGGTCCTGCCCGGGCCGCAGGCGATAGGGGCCCTCATTGCCGTAGCCGGAGATCGAGCAGTAGATGATGCCCGGGTTGATCCTGGCGAGATCTTCGTAGCCCACCCCAAGTCGCTCGGCGACGCCGGGACGGAAGTTCTGCAGGAACACGTCGGAGCCGGCCACCAACTCGTGGAACGCCGCCACCGCCGCGGGGGCCTTGAGGTTGATGGCCAGCGACCGCTTGTTGCGGTTGACGGCCAGGAAGGTGGTCATCTCGCCCTCGATGACGTTGTCCTCGAACCCGTGCGTCCGGTTGAACTCACCGATGCCCACAGGCTCGACCTTGATGACATCGGCGCCCAGGTCGCCCAATCGGGTCGCTGCGAGGGGACCGGCCAGCATCTGGGTGCAGTCCAGCACCTTCACACCGTCCAGTGCCCCCTTCGACATGCGTTCCTCGTTCGCCTGCCCGCTCATCGCTGAACCCTCGCGCTCGCGCCAGTAGCCAGCGCCGAGATCTCCTTCAGGGTCGCCGTCGTGATGTCACCAGGGGTGGTCATCGCCAGGGCTCCGTTTGCCGCTCCCAATTCCACTGCAGCCTCCAAGTCATCAAGCATCATGAGTCCGTAGAACAGACCCGACGCGAAGGAGTCACCCCCACCGAGCCGGTCGAAGATTTCCAGGCCGGGACGGGGCGTCGCGTCCGCGAAACCCCGGGAGCGGTGCCAGGCGAGCGCGCTCCAGTCGTTGCTGGTAGCAGAACGGACACTCCGCAAGGTGACCCCGATCACGCTGAGCTTCGGGAACTGATCGGCCACCTCGAGCACCAGGTCGCGATAGGCCGCCGGATCCAGGTCGCTGAGCTTCTCATCGATTCCCGGGTTGGTGATGCCCAGGCACGTGTGGAAATCCTCCTCGTTACCCACCAGGACGTCGGCCTTGGCGACCAGCTCCCGGTTCACCTCCTGGGCTTTCACTGTTCCGCCACCGGCCGCCCACAGGCTGGGCCGGTAGTTGAGGTCGTAGGAGACCACGGTCCCCGCGGCGCCCGCGCGATCCATGGCCACACCTGATGTTTCGGCAGCCTGATCCGACAGCCCGGCCATGATCCCGCCCGTGTGGAACCACCGGGCGCCACGTGCACCGAAGAGGTCGTCCCAGTCCACGTCCTGGGGCTGGAGCTGGCTGATCGCGGTATGCCCGCGATCCACGCATCCCAGCGCACCGCGGACGCCGAAGCCACGCTCGGAGAAGTTCAGCCCGTTGCGGACACTCCGACCCACCCCATCGAAAGCGGACCAGTGGACGAAGCTCAGGTCGAGACCACTGCCGAGCAGAATGTCTTCGGCCAACCTCCCCACCTCGTTGTCTGCGAACGCCGACACGAGTGCTCCGCGTAGCCCGAACGCGCGACGGAAGGCACGGGCGACGTTGTATTCCGCCCCGGAGTCCCAGACCGAGAACTGGCGGGTGTTGCGGATCCTCCGCTCTCCCGGGTCAAGGCGGAGCATGACTTCGCCGAGTGCGACCATGTCGTAGGCGCACTCGGAGACGGCCTTGAGTGCGAGCATGGGAGCCGGAGCTGGGATGGAATCTGTGGGCAAGGGGAACACCTCCATGTGAACTTATACTATTATATTAGTTCATCGGAGTGCTCCGTCAAGCCTTGACGCCAGATCCGTCGATCAACAGCCGGCGGAGCTCCCGCACCCGCTCAACGACCTCCGGCGGTGTGCCCTCGCAGAGCTTCCCGCCGATGCCGAGGGCCACCGCCCCTGCATCCAGCCATTCGCGGGCGTTGTCGACAGAGACGCCGCCGGTGGGAACCAGCGGAGCCCAGGGCAGCGGGCCGTGAACTGCCCGCAGGAAGTCGGGACCAAGGTTCCCCGCCGGGAAGAGCTTGACCATGTCGGCACCGGCGCTCAATGCGTTGACGACCTCAGTCGGTGTCGCGCACCCGACGAGCGTCGCCAGGCCGTGACGTTGCGCATGCCGAATCACGTCGGCATCCAGATTGGGAGTGACGATGAATCTGGCCCCCACGGAAGCAGCCTCCGAGACCTGGCCGGCGCTCAGCACGGTGCCAACGCCGAGCAGAGCCTGACCCCGGAACTCCTCCAGCAGGGACAGCGCCCCCGGGGTGGTCATGGTGACCTCGACGGCTTCGGCTCCGCCCTCGATCAAGGCGGCAACCAACTCGTGAGCAAGCGCGCGATCCGGGCTTCGAACGATCGCGACGAACCTGGCCTCCGCGATGGCCTGGGCGACCTGCCAGCGGTACTGAAGCATCTCGACTCCTATCGTATTTAATACTACAATAGGATCATAGCCCGATGCCGAGGTCGAGCGCCCCACAACACGGGAACCCGTCAGACGGGAGGCTCGGGGTCGTACTGGATGTCACGCCGCACTTGCCTTGCGCGGTCGACGCCGGCGAGTCGCTTGACCAGATGCAACGCCATGTCGATCCCGGCCGAGACGCCAGCGGCAGAGATGAGGTCTCCGTCGTCGACGAACCTGACCCCCTCGACCACCTTGCACGTGGGGTCGAGCTCACGCAGGAGCCCGAGTGACTCCCAGTGCGTCGTGGCAGGCCGTCCAGACAACAGCCCAGCCGCGGCATACACCAGCGAACCGGTGCAGACGCTCGTCATCACAGTGGTCGTCTCGGTCAGCGCTCTCATGAGCGCGAGATGGTCCCGGTCACGCAGCAGCCTGCGGGTGCCACGACCACCCGGATGCAGGAAGACGTCCATGGGAGGAGCATCATTGATGGCACCGTCCGGAAGGATCTGCATACCCTTGGCACACCTGACCAGCGAGCCCCCCGGACTGTAGGTGGACACGGTCACGGCGTCGTCCGGCCACCCTTGGGCCCAGGCAGACAGCACCTCCCAGGGTCCCACCGCGTCCAGCTCCTCGACGCCGTCGAACAGCAGGATGCCGATATGCCTCGATCCGGTAGCCATGAGCCTCAGTTAACCACTGGGGTGCCCGAGGGCCGCGATAGTATTCCCCGACTGCACAGCGGCGGCCGCGTCCAGCGCTGCGCGCGATGCTCACTCGACCGATCATTGCTGACGGCGACCCCGATCTCCCCGAGGCGGAAAAGATGATCACCCTCGAACATTCCGGCACCTTCACCCTCGGCTGCAATTACTGGGCCTCCCACGCAGGCACGCGGATGTGGAGTGACTGGCGCCCGGAGGTGGTTGAGCGGGACTTCGCCGCCCTCGCCGCCGCAGGCCTGACGACGCTGCGCGTGTTCCCGTTGTGGAGCGATTTCCAGCCGGTCACTGCGGTGCGCGGGTTCGGCGGGGCCCTGGAGGACCTTCAGATGACGACCCGCGAGCTGGGTGAGCAGCCACTCCCGGACACGACGGCCGGGCAGGCCGGCGTCGACGAGGTGATGCTGGAGCGGTTCGCCGAGTTCTGTGCCATCGCGGAACGGCACGGGCTGGACCTGATCGTGGGGTTGATCACCGGCTGGATGTCGGGCCGGGTGTTCTGCCCGCCGGTCCTTGAGGGTCGCGCCCTGCACACCGACCCCCTCGCCCTGCAGCTGCAGGGCCGCTTCATCCGCACCTTCGTGACCCACTTCCGCGCGACCCCGGCGATTGTCGCGTGGGATCTGGGCAACGAGTGCAACTGCCTGGGAACCGGCACCTCACGCGAAGCGGCCTGGACGTGGACGGCGTTCGTCACCCAGGCGATCCGCACCGCTGACGCCACCCGACCGATCATCTCCGGCATGCACGGCCTGCTGCCCTCCCCCGAGCTCAGCGCCGGCTGGACGATCCAGGACCAGGCTGAGCACACCGACCTGCTCACCACCCATCCCTATCCGATGTGGTCACGGCACACCGCGCAGGACCCGCTCGACACCATCAGGACCACTCTCCACGCCAGCGCAGAGACACGGATGTATGCCGACATCGGGGGCAAGCCGTGCTTCGTGGAGGAGATCGGCACCATGGGCCCGATGATGGGCGACTGGCAGGTCGCCAGCGACTTCCTGCGCTGCAACCTCTTCAGCCTGTGGGCCAACGACTGCCGGGGTCTGCTCTGGTGGTGCGCCTTCGACCAGACCCGACTCACCGGCGCCCCCTACGACGCCATTGCGGTGGAACGCGAACTCGGGCTGCTCGATGAGGACCACCGACCCAAACCCATGCTGACCGAGCTGACCAGCTTCGCCACACTCCTGCCCTCCCTGCCCGCAACCCTGCCCGAGCGACGGGTCGACGCCGTGTGCATTCTCACCAACGGGCAGGATCCGTGGGCGGCGGCGTACTCGGCCTGGGTCCTGGCCACCCAGGCCAAGCTCTCCCTGCGCTTCGCCTGGGCGGAGGCGCCACTGCCGGATGCGGACGTGTACTTCCTGCCCAGCCTCACCGGCGTCCGTCCGATCACGCGCCGGCGCTGGGAAGTCCTCCTGGCCAGGGTGGCCGCCGGCGCCAGCCTGCACGTCACCCTCGGCGACGGCATCCTCGAGCCGTTCAGCGACGTGTTCGGCGTGCGCGTGCGTTCACGGTCACAACGGACCAACCCGACATCCTTCACCCTGCCCACGGGCGAGCGACTGACGGCCCACCACGGACCCGATCTGCGACTGTCGGTCGAGCCGGGAACCGAAGTCCTGGCTTCAGCAGACGACGGGGCGCCGATGGTCACTCGACGCGCCTACGGGACCGGACAGGTCACCCTCACCGCCGTACCGCTGGAGACCCACCTCACAGCAACCCCTGGCGCCTTCCACTCCCCCGAGGCCGAACCTTGGCACGCGCTGTACCGCCTCCTCACCGCAACCACACCACGACCGGTCGACAGCGACTCTCCCGACCTGGCGATCACGGTGCACGGCGAGCGCTACGCGGTCCTGATCAACCACGGCACCACCCCTGCCCTCGCCCGGTTCGCACCGGAGGCCGTCCCCGTCCGGTGGCTGCACGGCTCCGGGACGATCCCCGGCCACCAGGCGGCGATCGTCGAGTTCCTGCGGTCGGAACCCTGACCGCGTCCAGCTCTGGAGTTCATCCTCTTTCTCCTTGCGCCGCGACACGTCGGCCGGTACTAATTGCACTGTGTGCAACAACGAGGCCTTCCCATGCAGCTGACGGTGGTCACGCAGGACACGCGCGGCGGTGTGCAGCCTTACGCTGCGCTGGCCCGTGCCCTGGCCGAGGCGGGGCACGGGGTGCGGGCGGTCGCTCCCGCTGAGTACGCCTGGCTGTTCGAGCGTGTCGGTGTGGAGTGCTTGTCCCTGGAGGGGATGTCGTCCGACGAATCCCGGGAAGTGGCGCTCGCCGCCCAGGGCAGTCGCCACGGAGGTCTCCGTACCGCTGCCCGAGCGCTTGTGGCCAAGGTGCCTGAGTGGGCCGCTCAGATCCACCGGTTCGCGGAGGGTTCCGACCTCCTGACCGGTGGCGTCGGTGGGGCGGTGATCGGCGTACCTGTTGCCGCCGCGCTTCAGGTGCCCTGGGTGCCTGCCCACCTGCAGCCGGTCGGCATGGTCAACACGATCTACCCGGGCGTCCTGATGACCAGGATTCCGCGGGCCTTCGGCGCAGCTGGCAACCTGGCGGGCCAACTTCTCACCGAAGCAGCCATCCGGGTCCCTTTCCAGCAGGCGCGGAGGGCCGCGCGGAGGGCCCTTCCCGTGCCAGGCAGCGCGAAGAAGTTCCCGGGGAGCGTCTACGGCATCAGTCCTGCCGTCATCGGGCCGCCCGGCACGCGGGGGCAGAACCGGCTCATCACCGGCTACTGGTTCGACAACGCCGACCCTCATGTCCTCCCACCGGACGTGGAGGAGTTCCTCGCCGAGGGCGAGGGCAGGCCCACGGTCAGCATGGGTTTCGGGAGCATGGTGGCGGGTGACCCTGACGAGCTGAGGAACCTCCTGACGCGAGCGGCCGGCGACGTCGGGGCCCGGGTGGTGCTGATCGCGGGAGCCGGGGCCGTTGGCCACCAGCAGGAACGACAGCTCGACGTGATCTCGGTGGCATCGGTCCCCCACCGGGCACTCTTCCATCGCATGGTCGCCAATGTGCACCACGCCGGAGCCGGAACCACCGCCAACGCCCTCGCAGCCGGAGTACCGGGCGTCACGATTCCCTTCGGCGCCGATCAGCCGTTCTGGGCGCGCAGGGCCAGCGACCTGGGAGTGGCGCCACCCGCGATCCCGGTCACCCGGTTGACCCGCGACGTCCTTGCTCACGCCCTGAGCCAGGCCCTCACCGACGTCGGCATGCGCCACCGTGCCACCGAGCTGGGCCGACGGATACGTGCCGAGGACGGCACGGTGGTGGCGGCGCACTGGTATGGCTCCCTGAGCACATGAACGAGACCCCGTCGGCGCGCCTGCTCCCCAGAACTCCCGGAAACCTCCGCGGGCGAGCCACCCTGGGTCGGCTCTCCCTGGCTGCACTCGAGGTCGCTGAACGAGAAGGGGTCGAGGCGACAACAATCGATGAGATCTGCCGTGTGGCCGGCTGCAGCAGACGCACGTTCTTCCACCACTTTCCCTCCCGTGATGCCGCACTGCTGGGACCGGCGGTGCCCTCGGTGACACCGGAAGCCGTGGCCCGCTACCTTGCCGAGCCCGGCCGGATCCTGGCCGGCGCGCTTCACCTCGTCGACGTTCCTCCCGAGCTGGCTCCATCGACGCCCTTGGGTGCTCGTCGCCACGCCCTGCTGCAGGCCTCACCCCGGCTGCAGGCGGCTGCGCGCGAACGCATGCTTCCCGCTGCGATAGCGGTCCTGAACGCTGTGACGGTCAAGATCGCCCAGCGGCGAACTCTCGATCCGGCCACGATTCCGCAGGCCGCGCAAGCGGTCACCGCCATCGTGGCCGCCCTCATCGAGACGGCCTTCGTGGCCGGCACCAACGATCCGGTCGCCACCCTCGACGCCCTCGCCCCGATCTGGCACGAGCTCCGCTGAGCGGCTGCTCCACGGCTACCCGATCTGGAACGTGGCATCGAACACCCTCGATGCTGATCCGTGGCGTGCGGTCTGGGGCCGGACCCTTCCACGGGGGACTGGTCAGGCGCTACCTTCAACATGTTCTGTACTTCTTGCGGTGGGGTAGGTGTCGCTACCTGGAGGAGGAATGATGTCGTCCGCCCGGTTTGGTCGCGGAAATGAACCCGCTGAGGGCGTGGCGTTGCTCGCCGATCGCCAGAACGAAGCCTCGTGGGTTCGCGCCATCCTGTCCTCCATCCATGAGGGCGTACTGGTGTTCGACCGGACCGGTCTCGTGAGGGAGATGAATCAGGCCTTCACCGACATGCTCGGCTACACCATGGCGGGCGGACCCATCCTTCCGCCCTATCCGTGGTGGCCCACACCAGCCGAAGACCCCGAAGGCCTTCTTGTGATCCAGGAACGGCACGCCCAGGCGCGGGCCGGAGTGCCGGACATGAGTGAGTTCCGCTTCTTCAACCGTTGCCGGACACCGGTCTGGGTGGCGTGCGCCGATGCGAGTATCACCGATCCCGCCGGCAACCTGGTCGCTGTCGTCCGCACCTTCAGCGACATCAC
>JBBRIY010000009.1:0-19237 GCA_038220215.1 Propionibacteriales bacterium | reverse complement strand
GGGACTGCGCGACGAGGTGATGATGGGGCTGTCGGGACCGCCGAATCCTGACGTCGTGAGTGAGCGGGCCGGCATCGTGCTCGTACCTCACAGTGACAGCGGGGTGTGCCGGGCCTGGGTGCAGTTCGCCGAGCCCCGCCGCCTGAGCGTGGAGGAGCTGATCATCGGTGACCTCTTCGCGCAGGCATTCGCCATCGCCGTGGACCGGCTGGTCGGCCAGGACCGCGCGGCCCGGCGCGAGGTGCAGCTGCGCGACGCGGTGGAGGGCCACAAGATCATCGGGCAGGCCACCGGGATCATGATGGAGCGTCACCGGCTCACGTCAACGGTCGCCTTCGAATTGTTGAGGGTGGCCAGCCAGAACCGGAACATCAGGCTTCGGGAGATCGCCTGGCGTGTCATTGACACCGGCCAGGAACCAGACCTTGCCTGATCCGGATTCGACGGACATCGACGCCCCGGTGGCGTGGCCGCGCGGAGTTGGGGTACGGGAACTCCAGGCGAGGCGCGCTGCCTAGGCACGCGCCGAGCCAGGTGCGCCGGTCCAGCAACCGGGCCGGCGCACCGGTCATACGACCGGGGTTCAACGCCCCCGCCCTGGACGCCGGTACGTCTTCGAAGCCGAAATGAAAGAGGATCGCCGCTCCGACGGCCGCCGGCACCACGAGGCCGTCCCCGACGACGGCGGATCGCAGTCCCCGTCGCGCTGAGCGGCGCTTGCCGGCCACTGTCCTCGCACGCTGTCGTTGACCCGCCAAGCGGAGATTGGTAGCGTGAATCGGCGCACGAAACGTGAGCCCCAGCCTCATGAAGGGAGGTCGTGAAATGTCACCCATTGCCCATGGGCTGTTTCCGTCCGCCCATTCATTCGAGGCTCCCGCTCACTGACGATTTCGTCCCCAGGGTGCCTCCTCCATCAGGAGAACCCCTTGTCACAGAGCAATACACCGTTCAATTGGGATGAACTTTCCTTTCGCCAGGTCAACGAGGATCTCGCAGAGAACCAGCGTTGGTCCACCTGGGACAGCGTCGAGCGACTGAATCATGGCCCACAACCCTGGCCGTACTGGCTCGTCACCAGTTCCGCTGCGATCGACACCGATCTCGGCGTCCTGAAGACAGGCAAGGAAGCAGATGTCTTCCTCGTCGAGCGCGCCGTCCCCGGCGACCCCGACCAGTCCTGCCTGCTGGCCGCGAAGCGCTACCGGACCGCCGAGCATCGGCTCTTCCGCCGCGACAGCGCCTATACGGCGGGACGCCGCGTCCGTAACAGCCGCGATGGGCGGGCGATCGCCGGCAAGACCGATTTTGGCAGGGGTGTCGAGGCGGACCTCTGGGCCCTGGCGGAGTGGTCGGGCCTCAAGCGGCTCTTCGAAGCCGGCGTTCCCGTGCCCTATCCGGTTCAGCTCGACGGCAGGGAGATCCTGATGGAGTTCATCTCCGACTCCGACTCCGAGAATGAGGCCATGGTGGCCGCACCGCGCCTGCACCAGGTGCGCCTGGGCACCGACCAACTTGCCGCACTGTTCGACCAGTTGCTCCGGGCGCTGCGAACGATGGCACGGCTGGGCGTGGTGCATGGTGACCTCAGCCCGTACAACACCCTGGTGACCGACGCGGACGGTGTGTGTCCGCGGCTGGTGATCATCGACGTGCCGCAGCTCGTGGATCTGGTCGCCAACCCCTACGCCGTCGACTTCCTGCAGCGCGACTGCACCAACATGGCGCAGTGGTTCACAACGAAGGGGCATCCGGTGGACGCCGACGAGTTGCTGGCCGATCTCCTCGGGCATGCCTGGTGAACCTCGCGCGAGCTTCGTGCACGAGTTCGGCGCGCAGGTGTTGCGGGCGTGCCGCGAAGGGTAACGGGAACAGGTGAGGATCACAGACACCAGCGACCTGTGGTGGAAGAGCGCGGTCATCTATTGCCTCGACATCGAAACCTTCCTCGACGCCAACGGCGATGGCGTCGGCGACCTCGGCGGGCTGGCCGGGAAGATCGACTACCTGGCCGAGCTTGGCATCACCTGCCTGTGGCTGATGCCTTTCTACCCGAGCCCCGACCGGGACGACGGCTACGACATCGTCGACTTCTACGGCATCGACCCGCGGCTGGGCAATCATGGGGAACTGGTCGAGGTGATCCGCACCGCGCACGACCGAGGGCTGCGGGTGGTGGCCGACCTGATCGTCAATCACACCTCGGACCAGCATCCGTGGTTTAAGGCGTCCCGCAGGAGCGTCGACAACCCGTACCGCGACTTCTATGTGTGGCGTGACACCGACCCCGGGGACACGTCAGCCGAGGTGGTCTTCCCGGGAGAGGAGGACAGCATCTGGGCCTTCGACGAGCGCACCGGGCAGTGGTACCTGCACCACTTCTACGCCCACCAGCCCGACCTCAACCTGGCCAATCCCAACGTGATGGACGAGTTGCTGCGCACCGTGGGCTTCTGGGTGGAGCTGGGCATCGACGGCTTCCGGATGGACGCCGTGCCCTTCATCCTGCAGAACGGCTCTGAAACGCCCGGTCCAACGTCGTTTGTCGATCCTCATGCGGTGCTGAAGGAGGTCCGCTCCTTCCTTGGTCGACGCAAGGGCGACGCGATGCTGCTTGGCGAGGTGAACGTCCCGCATGCCGAGCAACGCCGGTTCTTCGGCGGGGACGCCGGCGACGAGCTTCACATGATGTTCGACTTCCTCAGCATGCAGGCCACCTACCTTTCCCTCGCCCGCGAGGACCCGCGTCCGCTGGCGAAGGCGCTGACGACGCGCCCGCGCATCCACCCGCACTGCCAGTGGGCCACGTTCCTGCGCAATCACGACGAACTGACGCTGGACAAGCTCACCGGCGCCGAACGGGCCGAGGTGTTCACCGCGTTCGGGCCGGAACCGGAGATGCAGGTGTACGACCGCGGACTGAAGCGGCGGCTGCCGACGATGCTCGATGGTGACCCGCGGCGGATCCGGATGGCCTACAGCCTGCTGTTCTCCCTGCCCGGCACTCCGACGATCTACTACGGCGAGGAAATCGGCATGGGCGAGGACCTGGCGGCGTCCGGAAGAATGGCCGTGCGGACGCCCATGCAGTGGACCCCCGAACCCGGCGCCGGCTTCTCGACGGCCAGAGCCAGCCGACTGATCCAGCGGGTAACCCCCGACGGTTACGGCCCGGAGCACGTGAACGTGGCCGACCAGGAGCACGACCCGGATTCGCTGTTCTCCTTCATGCGCAGGCTAATCGGCATCCGTCGCAGGCGGCAGGAGTTCGGGTGGGGTGAGTTCTCGGTGATCGACCAGCCCGAACCGACGGTGCTCGCACACCGGGTAGCGCTGCCCGAGGCCGCTGTCATCGCCGTCCACAACTTCTCCAGCTACCCGGCGACCGTGTCACTGAGCGGCGTGTTCGGGGCTGAGGACAGTGTGGAGGACCTGTTCGGGGGCGACTCGGTGACCCACGACGGCGAACTCGACGTGAGCCTGGCGGGTTACGGCTTCCGGTGGTTCCTGGTGCGCTCGCCGCGCTGACGCCTGGGCGGGGAGGGCTGTTTCCGGCACCCGCCTTCAGGTGGGGTTAGCCCCCGCATGAATGCGGGAGGTGGCCGGATGTCGGCCGTCCTAGGGTGTTCCTAGGGTGAAGTCACCGGCAGCGATCCGCCGGACCCGCTGCACTGCGATGGCCCGCCACCCAGCACTTCAGAAGGAACTCCAATGACGGTTGACCCGGATGGCGACTCCCCGATGAGTCGCTACATCGCCTCGTGGCGCCGCGCTCCCGGGGCCACGGCCTACCTGCTCGCCAGCTTCGTCGTCTCGATGGTTGCGATCTCCGTCCTGAGCGGCGTCTTCTTCGCCGGGTTGGGCATGGTGATCCTCCTAGTGGGCCTGCCGCTGATGAGCGGCTCGCTGCAGCTTGCCAGGGGTTTGGGCACGGCCGAACGGACCATGCTGGGCTGGACCGGCCTGCCCGAGGTGCCCGAACCCGTCTGGCCGAGAGCCGCTCCCGGCGCCCACTGGACGGCGCGCCTGCTCGCGCCGCTGCGCTCGGCGCACCACTGGTCCTACCTGCTGCACCAACTACTCATCAACCCGATCGTCAGCACCGTCACCTTCGCCCTGGCGGTGACCTGGTGGGCGACCGCGCTGGGCGGGCTGACCTACTGGTTCTGGCAGCGGTTCCTGCCGCAACCGGACGTCGACCCCTGGTCGGAATGGCTCCGGAGCCAGATGCCACTTCCGGGCTTGACCGCCAGCGCGGCCGAGGGCGTCACCTACCTGGCTGCCGGGGTGCTGTTCGGGGTCACCCTGCCCTGGGTGATCGGCGGGCTGGGACGTCTCCGGCACGCCATTGCTGCAGCGATGCTCGGCCGGTGGCCGACCGACGATCTCGCTGCCCGTGCCGACGCAGAGGCGGACGCTCGCCAGTCTGCCGTCCACGCAGAGGACACGGCCATGCGCCGCCTGGAACGTGACCTGCATGACGGCCCCCAGCAACGCCTGGTCCGGCTCCAGCTGGATCTCGCGGCCACCGAACGGCGAGCGGCCGCCGGTGACACCGGGCAGGCCGTTGCCTACGCCCGGGAGGCCCAGCACCAGGCCAAGGCTGCGCTGGACGAGTTGCGCGCACTCTCGCGGGGCGTCGCGCCGCCACTGCTGGCCGACCGCGGGCTGGTCGCAGCCCTCAGCGCGCTGGCTGAGGAGAGCCCGCTCCAGGTCGGTACCGACCTCGACGCCACGCTGGATGCTTCGGTTCCCCCGGAAGTCGCCCGGGCGATCTACTTCGTCGTGGCAGAGCTTCTGACGAACGCAGCCAAGCACTCGAGGGCCGGCCAGGTGATGGTGAGTGCCCGGGTCCACACCGATGATCCGGCGCGGCTGAAGGTCGCCGTTGCCGACGACGGTCGTGGCGGAGCGACGCTGGCCGAGGGACACGGCCTGGCCGGCCTGCAGGAGCGGCTGCACGGGTTGCGGGGGACGCTGACGGTGGAGAGTCCCCCTGGTGGCCCGACACGGATCGACGTGCTCGTGCCGCTCCCTGCCGGGGGTCGCCCGGCGGAACCATCGTCCCTATCCTGAGCGGGTGACCTCCGACCAACCGCAGCCCGGTGACGCCGGGGCGGAGGCGATCCGGATCCTGCTCGTCGAGGATTCCGTGCTGCTCCGCGAAGGGCTGGCACGGCTGTTCGAAGAGGCGGGCTACGACACGGTGGGGGCCTTCCCCGATGCGGTCGACATCGTGGCGCGAGTGCGATCGGCTCGTCCGGACGTGGTCGTGATGGACGTACGGCTGCCGCCGGGGTTCCACGACGAGGGGATCCGGGCAGCGCTCGACGTGCGGCGGGAGCTTCCCCAGGTGGCGGTGCTGGTGCTCAGTCAGTACGTGGAGACGGTGTACGCACGCGAGCTGCTCGCTGATGCGCGCGGCGGCGTCGGGTACTTGCTGAAGGACCGGGTGACCTCACTGGAGGAGTTCACCGAAGCGGTGCGCCGTGTGCACGCCGGTGGCACCGTCCTCGACCCCCTGGTCGTCAAGCGCCTGATGGCGACTGCCCGTGACCCTCTGGCCGCGCTGACCCCGCGGGAGCTCGACGTCCTCGAACTCATCGCACAGGGACGCAGCAATGCCAGTGTTGCGGAGCGGCTGGTGATCGGAACCGGGGCAGTGGAGAAGCACGTCAGCGCTATCTTCACCAAGCTCGGGCTGGCTGACGCCCTGTCCGGCAACCGCCGCGTCCTCGCCGTGCTGGCCTATCTGCAGCGTGGCTGAATCGTCCTGAGCGGTCCCGGGGTGGGTCCGTGACGGTGCGAGGATGGCCACATGATCGATCCAGCTGTCACCGCAACCCTGAAGAGTGCCGTCGCCGATTCCCTGCCGCGAGCCGTGGCCGAGCTCACCGGGCTCGTCGCCATCCCGTCGGTCTCATGGCCAGCGTTCGACCCGTCCCAGGTGTTGCGCAGCGCCGCTGCAATCAGCGAGCTGGCCACCGCGTCCGGCGTGTTCGACGAGGTGGCCGTGCACACGGCCGTGATTCCCGGCACCTCTGAACAGGGTCAGCCGGCCATCCTGGCGACCCGGGCGCCGAAGCCGGGGCAACCGCGGGTGCTGCTGTACGCCCACCATGACGTCCAGCCGGTCGGGGACGAGGCGCTCTGGACCACCCCGCCGTTCGAGGCGACGGCGCGCGATGGTCGCCTTTATGGCCGCGGTACCGGTGACGACAAGGCGGGGGTTGTCGTTCACCTGGCGGCGCTGCGGGCGCTGCATCAGGTCGTCGGCGACAGCTTCGGTGTGGGGGTGACGCTTTTCGTGGAGGGCGAGGAGGAGTACGGCTCCCGTTCGTTCACGCAGTTCCTTGCTGATCACCGCGACGCCCTCGCCGCCGACCTGATCGTGGTCGCCGACTCCGCCAACTGGGATTCCCGGACGCCGGGACTCACCGTCTCGCTGCGCGGCAACGCCCGGTTCACCATGAAGGTCCGGACGCTGAGCCACGCCCTCCATTCGGGGATGTTCGGCGGCGCGGTTCCTGACGCCATGTTGGCCACCATCAAGCTCCTCGACACCCTGTGGGACGACGAGGGCGCCGTTGCGGTACCGGGCCTGACGTCGGCTGCGACGCCGACACCGGACTACGAAGAGGCGCGGCTGCGAGCGGAGACCGACCTGCCGGCCTCGACCCGGCTGATTGGCCGCGGCGCCCTGCTGGCCCGAATCTGGAACCAGCCGTCGATCACGGTGACCGGGATCGACTTCACCAGCACGGAAGCGGCTTCCAACACCCTCAGCCCCGCGGTGTCCGTGGTCATCAGCGCGCGGTTGGCACCCGACCAGAACCCGCGTGAGGCCTACGAGGCGCTCCGGACGCACCTGGTGGAGAAGGCCCCGTTCGGTGCCGAACTGGAATTCAGCGACGTCGACCTGGGGGAGGGGTTCCTGGCCGGCGAGGGCTGGGCGACCGAGCTCGGTGCCCAGGCGTTGGCTGATGGCTTCGGCGTCGAGCCGGTGCGGCTCGGGGTCGGTGGCTCGATACCGTTCATCGCCGATCTGGCCCGGGAGTTCCCGGCGGCGGCGATCCTCGTGACCGGTGTCCTCGACCCGCAGTCGAGCCCGCACAGTCCCAATGAGTCCCTGCACCTGGAAACGTTCGAGCACGCGATCCTCGCCGAGGCACTGCTGCTGGCGCGCCTGGGGGATCACTGACACCTGCCGGGTTCACGAAGGCCGCCCGGTCCGTGAAGGCTCTCAGTGGTCTGTCGGGCCCAGTCGCTGCGTGGTCACGGCCGCGCGGGTCGCCTCCAGCGCGGTCTCGACGTCATCGAAGCGCAGCTGTGCGATCCGGACGAACAGGAAGTCGACCACAGCCAGCTGCGCCATCCTGCTGGCGAGCGCTGCGGCGCGGAGCTGTGCTTCCCTCGCGCTGGTCATCAGCACCAGGTCGGCGACCTTGCCGACGGGGGAGTCGCGGTCGTTGGTGACCGCCACCGTGAGGGCGCCGCCCCGCTTGGCGATCGCGAGGGCGTGGTGCACCTCCGCGGTGCGTCCGCTGAAGGAGAAGGCGACGGCAACGCTCTCGGGTCCGGCAAGTGCGGCGTTGACCAGCTGGACGTGGGTGTCCTGGGAGCCCAGGCACATCAGCCCGATGCGTTGCAGCTTCTGGGCCAGGTCGGCAGCGGCGAGCCCGCTGGCACCCACCCCGTACACGCTGGTGTGATGCGCGACGGCGATGGCCTCGGCCACCCGGTCCAGCGCCTCCAGGTCGATCAGGCGTGCGGTCTGCTCGATCGAGCGTGCCTCGTGGAAGGCGATCTTGCTGACCACGTCCGCCACGGTGTCGGAGGCATTGATCTCGCCCTCGGCAATGTCGGAGCGTTCCAGCTCGAGCGCCCGTCGGGAGAGTTCCTGGGCAAGCTCCAGGCGCAGCGCCGGCACCCCGTCGAACCCCAGCGCCCGGCTGAACCGCACGACGCTGGCCTGGGACACCTGCGCACGGGTAGCCAGTTCGGCGACGGTGGCGGCGATCGTGAACTGGGGGTCTGCCAGGACGGTGGCGGCGACCCGGCCCTCGGCGAGGCTCAGCTCGGCCTGCATCGAGCGGATCATCTCGATCACGTCCCGGTCCACGCTGTCCTCCTGTCGGGCCTGGCGGCAAGTCTCGCACAAGCCGATGATGCATCATTTCACAAATGGCGACAGTCGTGTAGTGTTGTGCCAACTCACGCAACGACGCTACGAAGGAGGATGACATGGGTGCACCGGAAGGGCTCACCACCACAGAGACCCGCAACCCCCTGACGATCCAGCTCGACCAGATGACCGTCGTCGAGTTGCTGCACGTGATGAACTCCGAGGACCGCCTGGTTCCCGAGGCCATCGCACGCGTGATCCCGGAGATCGCTTCCGCCGTCGGCCTGGTGGTGGACGCCCTGCGCACAGGCGGTCGGCTGGTCTACCTCGGAGCGGGCACAAGCGGCCGCCTCGGAGTCCTGGACGCAGCCGAGTGCCCCCCTACGTTCGGCACCCCACCGGAGCTGGTGATCGGACTCCTTGCCGGTGGGAATGAAGCCATGTTCCACGCCGTCGAGGGCGCGGAGGACTCCACCGAACGCGCGATCAGCGACCTGGAACGGATCGCCTTCACCGCGGCCGACGTGCTGGTCGGCATCGCGGCGTCGGGCCGTACGCCCTATGTCATCGCCGGTCTTGCCCATGCACGCCGACTGGGGGCTGCCACCGTTTCGATCGCGTGCAACCCGGGGGCACCGGTCAGCGCAGAGGCGCAGGTGGCCATCGAGCTGGACAACGGCCCCGAGGTGCTCACCGGTTCGACGCGCCTGAAGGCGGGTACCAGCCAGAAACTGGTGCTCAACATGATTTCGACGGCCGCCATGGTGCGTCTCGGCAAGGTGTACGGCAACCTCATGGTCGACGTGCAGCCCACCAACGAGAAGCTCGTCGACCGCGCCGTGCGCATCGTCGCAGAGGCGACCGGCTGCCCCGATGACGAGGCGCAGCGCGCGCTGGACGCGTCCGGCGGGCACGCCAAGACCGCGATCGTGATGATCCTTCGCGGCGTCGGGGCCCCCGAGGCCCGCGAACGCCTGAACCGGGCGGACGGTTTCGTCCGCCAGGCCATTTCCGACAACTGAGACCGCACCGATTCCCCCAGGAGGCATTTCCGTGGACTACCAGACCTTGAGCCGCGACATCGTCGACGCTGTCGGCGGCGCAGAGAACATCTCGTCCTTCACCAATTGCATGACGAGACTTCGCGTCAACGTGATCGACCAAAGCCTCGTCGATATCGAGGCCATCAAGTCCCACGAGGGCGTGATGGGCGTCGTGCCCGGTGAGCAGCTGCAGATCGTGGTCGGCCCCGGCCATGCGCAGCGGCTGCGGGACTCGTTCGCCGGGATCAGCGGTGTCGATCCGTCCGCTGAGGTCGACCTGGACGTCAACGAGCTCGCGGAGGAGCAGAAGGCGAAGGTCAAGGCGCACCACACGACGTCGGTGCACGCGGTGTTCCGCCACATCGGCAGCATCTTCATCCCCATCATCCCGGCGTTCATCGCCTGCGGCCTGGTGCTGGCCATCGCCAACACCTGGAAGCTGATCGATCCCCGGGTAGTCACCAACCCCTGGTTCCTCGCCTTCGCGGCAATGGGCGGCATGATTACGGTGGCCCTCAACCTGATCGTCGGCCACAACACCGCCAAGGAGTTCGGCGGTACCCCCGTGCTGGGCCTGCTGGCCGGCGCGGTGCCCTACCTCGTCGCCCTCGGCGGCATCCCGGCGAGCGTCGCAGCGGACGGGACGGCGATCCCGGCCCAGCCACTCGTTGTGCCGTTCTTCGGTGCCCTCACGCCGCAACTCGGTGGCATCATCGGCGTGCTCATCACCGCGTGGATCTTCACCGTGATCGAGAAGCAGGTCCGCAAGGTGGTGCCGGCGTCGCTGGACCTGTTCCTGGTGCCGTTTGTGACGCTCGTCACCGGGGCGGCGATCTCGATCCTGGTGATCATGCCGATCTCTGCCCTGCTCATGCGCGGCATCAACTGGCTGCTGATCGACTTCGCCCTCGTGCAGGGCGGCATCATCGGCGGCTTCCTGCTGGCCACGCTGTTCCTGCCCCTGGTGATGCTTGGTATCCACCAGGGACTGACGCCGATCCACGCCCAGCTGATCGCCGACCACGGCTTCACCGAGTTGTTGCCGGTGCTGGCCATGGCCGGAGCAGGCGAGGTCGGGATGGCGATCGCGATCCTGGTGAAGACCAAGAGCGCACGGCTGAAGAAGATCATCAAGAGCGCCCTGCCGATCGCGTTCATGGGCATCGGTGAACCGATGATCTACGGCGTGTCGCTGCCCCTTTTCTACCCCTTCTTCACCGCCTGCCTCGGGGCGGGTTTCGGCGGCGCCTTCGTGGCTTTCGGCATCCAGGCCAGCGGGGGATTCGGAGCCGGCGCGCTCGGCCTCTCCGGGATCCTGATGACCGGCGTGATCACCAACGGCCAGTGGCTGTGGTACCTCGGCGGGCTGCTCGTCTCCTACGTGATGGGCTTCGTGCTCACCTACCTCTTCGGCTTCAAGGAGTGGATGGTCGAGCGTCTCGGATGAGCCGGTGGGCGCCACCACCCCCAACCCCACCCCTGCTGGCGCCCACCACATCCGTCCCGCCTCGCAACCGGAAAGGACACCCGTGCTCTTCTCGCTGTACCCGACCGACCCCGGGCAGACCAGGGAAGCGGTCGTCGCTGCTGTTCGCACGCAGCCCGACCGGTTCGTGTTCACCTCGCTGCACATCCCGGAGAGCGACGGCCTGCGCGCGTTCGGTGACTACCTGGCGAGGTTGCATCACGGTGAGGGCTTCGAGTTCTGTGCCGACATCTCACCAGTCACGCTTTCGGCCCTCGGAATTGGCATCGACGACCTCGGCCTGCTGCGAACGTGGGGCGTGCGGTCGGTCCGCATCGACTTCGGGTTCGACACCGCGCAGATCCGCCGCATCGCGCAGGTGGGGGACTTCGAGGTGGCCGTCAACGCCAGCACGGTGGACAGAGCCCTTCTCGACGGGCTCGACGACGTGCCCCTGGTGGGTTGGCACAACTACTATCCGCGTCCTGAGACGGGGTTGAGCACCGACTTCTTCGACCAGCAGAACGCGCTCTTCGCGTCCCGTGGCCTGGAGTTGTACAGCTTCATTCCCGGTGAGGTGAGCTTCCGTGCGCCGCTCTTCCAGGGTCTGCCCACTCTGGAAGCGCACCGGCACCGCAACGCCTACGTCACCTATCTCCTCACCAGGACGCGGTACCCGGCTGCCCGGGTGGTCTGCGCCGAGGGCGTCCTGCACCACGAGCACCTGCGCTGGATCACCCATTTCGAGCACACCGGCGAGGTGACCGTCCCCCTGGTCTCGGTTGATCCTGCGCTGGAGTACCTGACGACCCGGTCGTGGCGCCTGCGTCCGGAAGGCACGGACAGCTCATTCCGGATCGAGGAGACCCGCGGGGAGGCCGTGCCGGAGCGGATCATCAACGCCGACGTGCGGGCCCGGGGGAGCCTCCAGATGGACCTGGCCGGGTACGGCCGTTACGCCGGTGAGGTGCACCTGATGAGCCGGGATCTGCCGTTGACCCCTCTCGTCGGGTTCGTGGGTTGTATCGCGCAGCCTTACCTCGGATTGGTTGACGCGCTCCGCCCCGGGAGCACCGTGCGCTTCGAGCTCTGAGAGGCGCACACGCGATCACGTCGCTGGAGTCAGGACTGCGCCTCAGGAGCCTGGGTGATCGTCTCTATGGCCACATCAGCGATCGGACGGTGGGACGAGCGTGCCAGCTGGAGGAGGTACCGGAAGGACTCTCCCATCGACAGGCCCTGGCGCTGCGCCACGATCCCCTTGGCCTGCTCGATGATGACCCGGGTGTCGAGAGCCCCTTGCAGCTGCTCGGTCAACACCTCTCCGTGACGGATGCTCCAGTGGTGGATGATCCCGATCGCTGCCATATCGGCCAACACCCGCGCCACCTGGAGGTCGCGGAGGCTGAGCGCCTTCGTACCTGACTGGAAGAGGTTGAGGGCCCCGATCATCTGGTCACGCAGGCGCAGCGGCACGGCATAGGCGGTGTTGATCCGGGCGGCCGTGGCCGCCGCAACGAAGTGGGGCCAGCGCCCGGTGAACCGCGAGAGGTCCACGCCTTCGATGAGGTTTCCCGTGCGGAACGCCTCCAGGCAGGGCCCGTCGTTGTTCTGGAGTTCGAGGAGCTCGAGCACCCGGCTCTCCTCATCGGTCGAGGCGAAGACCCGCAGCGAACCGGACTGGTCGGCCAGCATGATGCCGGCTGCTGTCACGCCGAGCAGGTCAACGCAGGCACCCACCAGACGGTCGGCGAAGCTGATCAGGTCGAAGCCGGCGATCGTGGTGTCAGCCATCTCGATCAGGGTGGCGAACAGTACCTCGTCGGACTGCGACTCGGCGTCCATCGGTCCACCCCCCTCCCGGAGGTGAGGGTCACGTCACCTCGGGGCCGGTTCGTGGCCAGCCTCGAATGACGTTCCCTGCGCTTTCAGCCTAGTCCGATCAGGCGACCCGGAGGCAGGTGCGGTGGCCATTGAACGAGTCCAGGACCACCTCGCGGCCATCGACCAGCCAGCGGTGTATCCGGCGATGCATGGTGGCCAACTCGATGTCGGGTCCCAGGTGCCAGCGGAGCGCCTGGAGGAAGGACGCGCCCTCATCTGGCAGGTCGATCTGCGCCTCCGAGATTGCGTCGCCGCACATCCGCAGCTGCAACCGCAAGCGCAGGATGTCGATGTCGACATCAATGCGGTCCCGATTCCTGCCGGCGACCTCGTGAAGGCCGAGCAGGGCGTCGAGAACGCGCAGCAGGACGACATTCGTCGGAGTGATCGTGGTGAGGGCGATGGTCATCGGACACCGCCACGGACCGGTGCAATGCCGGTCCAGACATGCTCGATCCCCACGGTTGGCAGTTCTGTGCGCGGATCCGCCAAGGGGACGTCGACCCAGACCAGGAGGATCTCAGGACGCTGACGCAGCGTCGCAAGGATCTGTTCCGCCAGGGGCTCGGTCCACAGGAGCTCGACACCGTTTGCGAACAGCACGACGCGTTGGTTGCTGACTTCGGCGTAGAGCGACGTCGCTGGCGGCGCATTTCCCAGCAGGGCCGACTCCAGGCCCAGGACAGCCGCCTGCACCGACGCGTAGTCGTCCGGGGAAGATGGCCCGAAGCACTCCACCATGCGCGGCTCGTGATCGCAGGGATGGCGTCCGAGCCATTCGGCAGTGAAGAAGGGGGGTGAATCGAACATGAAAGGTGGCGACTTCGCGGACATCTGGCACCTCAGCCGGGTGTGGGGGGATCGGCGATGTCTAGGCCGCGAGTGGGGAAGCCTGCGAGCTTCCTCTGTCTTGAGCCTACGCTTCAATCGCGAGGGGGGAACCCCTGGAGGACTGACCGACCGCGGCTGCGATGCTCCCACGGCAACAGCGGACCCGAGTTCCGCCAGATCATGATGCGGTAGATGTGGTGGCTGAACTCGCCGGCGAACGTGTCCTCGAAACGACCGTCCGTGATGGGGATCGACCGCTGTTCGCCGACCACCTCAGCTGAGCGTCCGTCGACTCCCTGAGGCAGGGCGAAGGCTCGTCTCCTGCTGCCACCGTCGGTCATGGCCAGGACGTAGGCGT
The DNA here is from genome assembly GCA_038220215.1 of Propionibacteriales bacterium. Classification (GTDB taxonomy): domain Bacteria; phylum Actinomycetota; class Actinomycetes; order Propionibacteriales; family Propionibacteriaceae; genus Propionicimonas. The sequence continues at coordinate 5,531 of JBBRIY010000009.1, read as the reverse complement.
AGCCGTTCAAGTCCTTCAAGGATGTTCTCAGCCCGCTGCCGAAGCTCCACGCGTAGGACGGGGTGTTGAGCACCGGATGCTCATCGTTGATCGTGCGCGCGGCTCAGCGCTGCTCGGGACAGGCGACCAGTGAGTAGTTGCCACAAGCACCGTTGTCGGGTGCGTTGAGCAATGACGGTGCGGCGGTGCCGGTGTCGTTCAGTTCCCGCAGTGTGACGTGGGTGCGGTTGACGGTGGACTCGGTGCGTGCCGGTACCAGCAACGTCGGCCTGGCCGAACTCGAAGCCTGGGGCTACGCGGTGGGGTGATTGCGGGCGAGACAGGCGGGATGCAGCACGGCTTCCCCTTGGTGCGGCTTACCGGACTTCACCCCGCCTCACCAATGCGCCCTCGGTCAAGGACCCTGCCGGTCGGCAGCGCCCCACGTCACCTCCAGAACGTCCCCTGCCGGCGACCCGAAGCGCGGCTGGTCACCGGCCACGTCCAGCACTTCCGCGTTCGCCCAGGCCAGTCTCCGCTGCCCGAGTTGGACGCCCAGCGGCAGTAGGTAGCCGGTATGTGGCGCGGGACGCAGCTTCAGCTCGCGATCGAGGTCCGCAACCGTGATGGACACCTCGGGTCGGTAGCCGGAGATGTTGATCAGGTGCAGCAGGCGGTTGCCGGCGGCGTCCCGCGTCGTCGTCGCGAACACCCCGGGGGTCGACGTGGTGAGCTTCAGCCCGCGACGGACCCCGAGCCGGTCGAGGACTCGTCCGAACAGGAGGGGACTGCTGGGCAGCCCGGCAGCGAGCACGACTGCCCGGCCGGCGCCGTGCGTCACCTCGATCCCGCACACCGTGCCGTCAACGTCGGTCAGGAGCGTCCGCCCGGTCGAGCCTTCCAGCGACTGACGCCACGACACCCGGGTCTCCGGGAAAGGGGCTGCCCACTCGTGGGCGACAACGCTCGGGTAGCTGTGCGGCCCGTCGCCCAGCACCGTCCCAGGGCTCAATCCGAAGGCTTCGGCGAGGACGCGGCAGCCTGCACCCGACAGGTCCACCTCCGGCACCGGCCCCAGCGCGACCAGCGAGCCACCGGCTGCGACATGGTCGACGAGGCGCTGCTGCACCGCCTCGTCCATGTGGCGGGCTGTCGCCACCAGCAGGCAGGCCGGCCGGCCATCCGTCCCGAGGCGGACCGACGACCGCTCCAGGTGTGTGGCGTCGAACCGGTAACCCAGCATCAACGCCGAGCGGGCGAGGGCTCGACGCTCGCCGGCTCCACGATGCTGGCGCAGGTCGGCCGTGGCGTGCATCATCGCGGGGCTGTCGGGATGGGCGTACTCGGTGGCGTAGGCGTCGAGTACGAGCCCGAGGCTCAGGTCGTCGAGCTCCTGGTCGGCGTCCGCGAGCCAGGGTTCTGCAGCGCGGATCGCACGAATGACCCCCCGCGTCGCTGAAAAGGTGTCGCCGCGTTGCCCCTCGGGACCGATCGGAGCGGCGGTGCCGTGGCGCTCCCCGGTGAAGCTGAGTCGGTCGTTTCCGTCGTGGACCGCCACGGGGAGCGGTGGGTTGATCCCGCCGGCCAGCAGGTAGTAGTTGATCAGCCGGACGCCCTGCGCGACGTGCAGCCGGGTCTTCAGGTCGACGGTCGACGGTTCGTACTGCAGGTCGAACCCGCCCCCGTAGTCGCCGTTTCCAGCCTCAAACTCCAGGGAAGTGACCGGCTGGTCGGCGTCGTGGACCGCTGCCTGCTGGGCATTCATCACGTACAGGTCGGTGTAGGTGTCGGGGGTCAGGTTCCCGACGTAGTGGTCGGAGCCCGACAGCATGCCCGCAACCCCGGCATACGCGTCGACGAGCTGGCTGATCCCGATACCGAACGACTCACCCCCGCCATCGGCCGTGCCGTGGAGATTGATGCAGAACGGCACCCCCTTCACCCCCAGCGTCTCCGCGCGCGCCCGCAGGTGCTCGAGGTAGCGGGCGTTCCGCCACCGCATGAATCGGGGCAGGTCGATGCGTAGGGTGTCCGCCCACTGCTCGCGCGGCCTGCGAACAGCGTCCGCCCACGTTTCGTCGTCCGCTCCGATGTGCGGGTAGCAGGCCGCGGCATCCTGCCGGTGCTCCCGGATCCAGGTGCGAAGCTCGTCCAGCGACTGCGGCGTCAGGTCGGGGGAGTTCGAGACCCAGGCCAGCATCCCCACCTCGTTGTCGAGCTGGACAACCGTCACCGGCCCGCCGTGTGTTGCCAGTCGGCGTGCCAGCAGCGGCATGATGGCGCCATACCAGTGGTCGCACTCGTCCAGGTAGGCGGGTGCGAGGTAGTCAACCGTGGCCGTGGGTGCGGGGCGGCCGTCCCAGCCAGAAGGCACGATCTCCGGGTGCTCGGTGTACAGCCGGTAGGGCAGGCCCTCGTTCTTGAGTTCTGCCATGACGAAAGGGCCCGGCCGGGCCAGGAACGACAACCCGTGGGCGCCGCACAAGTCGATGAACGCCCCGACATCCCGCTGTGGCTCTGTGGCTCCCGTGACATCGATCGTGCCGTCGGGCAGTTCATGGAACAGCCAGGGAATGTAGCTCGCGATCGTGTCGCAGCCGATCTCGGCGGCCAGCTCCAGCCGCTGCTCCCATTCGGCGCGCGGTACGCGGAAGTAGTGCACCTCGCCGGCCAGCACTATCCGCGGCCGTCCGTCTACGAGCAGCCGACGCTTCGAGATCTCAATCATGGTGGTCCCGTCCGGGCGATCAGCGCCCAACTTCCACGTCGACGACAGATCCTGGACGCACCGCGCTGCGTGGAATCGCGACACCAGGCCTGCGATAGGGGTTGGTCAGGGGAGTGGTCCCCACCTCCACGCCGTCCACGCGTACGGCACCGATGCCGTGGCCAGTGCCCCGCACGGCATACCGAACGGTCAGCGGGCCGCCCGGATAGGGCACTTGGGCTTCCAGGCCGTCGAGGCTGGGCGCAAGGACCGGGTCGAGCTCGAGGGTGTCCGAGCGGCGCCGCACGCCCAACAAACACTCCACCACGAGGCGAAGGAACAGCCCGGGGCCTGACGAATAGACACGCCAGCCACCCTCCAGCGGCACAGCGCCGGCGGCGATGTCGGCATAGCGCTCCTCAGCCTCGGCACGGTCGGCGAAGACCGCGTCAGAGCTGGAGTAGTAGCAGGTGGTCTGCCGCGGGCGCGCGACCAGCACCCGATCGCTCAATCCCAGCGGAACGGCGAGGAGGAGACCGTCCCAGAGGCGTTGCGCGTCGCCGACCCGGGCGAGCGCCTCGCAGTAGCGCAGGTGGGCGTGGGTGTACATCAGACCGATTTCCCGCCCCCAGAACGTCGCAGCTTCGGCGCGCTGGAACACCTTCATCGGACCACCGCGGTAGACCGGGGGCTTGTCGAACAGGCGGGTGCCGTCCGGACCCCACAGGTGGGTGTGCAGCAGGTGGAGATGGTGGCGCGCCTGCTCGGGACTGACCTGATCGCCGGCAATGGCCTGTATCCAGGGTAGGACGCCATAGGTGAGTCCGGTCCTGCGGTCTCGCGGGTGCACGAGCAGTTCTGGAGGGGTGTGGTCGGACTCGAACACCGCGTAGCCGGACAGGACGTCGTCGGCGAGCAGCAACTCGTTCACGGATGCGCTCGTGGCGGCAGCCAGCTCGGCGCAGCGCGCGGCCAGCTCGGGCTCGGCGCGGGCTGCGGCGAGGCCTTGGGCCAGCCGGCTGAGTGCCTGGGACTGCAGGGTGGCCGTCCAGGTGGACACCATCTGTGAGGCCAGTCGGGGGTCGGCGGGCTGCAGCGAGTCATTCCAGTCGCCGTGACCGTACGCGGGGAGCGGAGTGGCGTGCACGAGGGTCGCCTCGATGTGGGCAAGGGCACGGTGGACGTGTTCCGCGATCGGCGTCGAGGGCGTTCGGGCTCCGTCGCCGCGGCTGGACCGCTCCTCGCCCAGCAGGGAGCTGTCTCCCGTGGTGAGCAGATAGTCGCCCAGGGCGAGCAGGGGCCAATAGACGATGTCGCCATGGGCGTCCCCCTGGCCGATCTCGACCTCGGTTGGCAGGAAGTCGAATGCCTGGGGCCAGTCCCCGCGGGCGTTCTGGTTGTTGAAGACCCGGAGCAGGACGTCGCGTAGTGCGTCGTCGCGGGCGTGTGCCGTGAGCAGGCCCACCGGACCCTGGCAGACGTCGCGGGTGCCCCACGCGCCGCCGGAATACTGCTCGAGTCCGCGGGGCGACAGGTAGTGGATCAGGGCGTCGTGCCCGAACCAGGGAAGGATCGCGTCCAGGGTGACGACGTTCTCGTCGCGAGCGGTGCCTGCCAGACTGAGTCCCGCCCGCAGCTCGGACCACAGGTTGGGCAGCCGTACTGGATCGGGTTCGGTGTCGTGCTCGGCCCCGCCGGCGGTCAGCGAGAAGGCCGTCTCTCCCGGGGCGTCCAGGACGCAGCACAACCAGGGCAGATCACGACTCACGCCGTCGGCGAACAGCAGGTCGTCACCGCCGGTCTCGACTGCGTGGTCGCCGAAGTCGAGGCGGAGGTTGCGTCCACCGCCGGAGGCAATGACCACGTGCCCATTCCCTGCGAGCGTGACGGATCCGGCCGTCTGGCCGTCGTCGTCGCCGAGCGCCAACTGGACCGCCAACAGCACCTGGTCGATGTCGCCAACGGTGCTGATCGTGAAGTCAAGGCGGTGTTGGCCGACGCGAGCCTTGGTCGAGACCTCGACCTCGGAGCCGGCCAGGTCGTAGAGCCACCGCGCGCCGTCGGGCGCGAGCGTCCAGGCGGTGGGCACGTCCAACAGCTCCCACGCGCCGGCCCGCCGGACGAACGCGCGCAGACCGTGGGCATCCTGCAGGCCGAGGTAGGTACGGTCGCCGGAGATCAGCCCGCCGAGACTCACGTGCCCGACCGTCACCTGGGAAGCGAAGATACCCCGCATCCAGATCGTCGAGGTGAGCATGTCCAGCTCGGGGGTGATGGCGTCCCCGGTCCGGAGGACCTGGCCGTGCGGGCGCAGGATGGACAACTCCTTGCCCTGTGTCGTGACGTGCTCGCCGGACTGGGTCCGGAACGCCCAGACCGACCCGTCCGGTCCGATCTCGACGAGGTCGCGGCTACCGGAGAACCAGCGTTCAGCGGTCGCCTCCGTCAGAGGGGACGCGGGGGCCGGGGGGGAGTCGAACATGGTTCCGTGCCGAACGTCCTCACCAGTTGCCGAGGCGGTCCCCAGGCTCGAGCCCGGTGCGCGTGCCGCACCCGGTGACGGCTCGCTCCGGCCACGCTGGGACGACGCGGCTCGCACGCGCCGGACAAGCTCGGCGTCCTCGGGGCCGCTGGCGTCCGGGTGGTCAGCGACGAAGGCTCCGAAGAAGCCCGCGAGCACCGTTTCACCAGCGCCGATGCTCAGTTCCTCGGAGGCTAGCGCGGCGAGGGTGTGCTCGTGCTGGAGTCGGTGGGACGGCAGGTGCGACATGTCGAGCACTTGTCGCCCGTGCTGCCGCCTCCGTAGCTGGAGGGCGTCGGTCGCCCATTCCGTACCGCGTCCCAA
>JBBRIY010000008.1:0-19549 GCA_038220215.1 Propionibacteriales bacterium | reverse complement strand
CGATTCCGGCGTACAGGTCGGGTGCCTCGAACGGGTCGTAGCAGTCCCTCAGGGCGCCGGGGTCGGCGGTGAAGACCGGCACGGCAGCGGGGCGCAGCAGTGCACCGATCGCCCAGCCGGAACCGGTGAGATCGGTGTGATCGACTCGCGTCGTCGGGCCGGCGAGGCCCACCAAACCGTTCTCGACAACGAGGTTCAGCGCCGGGAAGCTGATCACGTCCTGCCGCGAGACCTCGCCCTCTGCCAAGCTCCAGCGGGTGACCCAGAACCAGCGAACGAGCTGCTCCGCCGGGCCGTCGGGCGGAAGCCGGTAGAACTCGGGCAGCCGTTCGGGATAGAGCAACCCCCGCGTCGATTCCGGCATGACGCCAGCGTAGGCGGCGGCCTGTCGGGAATCTGCAAGAGCATGTCACCGGCCACACCTACGGTGGCACCATGAGCGAACCAGCAACCGGCAAGTACACCGCCAACGGCCGACCCACCGGCTACTCCAGCCTCACGCCGTTCCTCGCCGTCAGCCCTGCTCGCGAGGCCATGGCGTTCTACTGCGACGTCTTCGGCGCCTCCGTGGTCGGGGTGACCGAGTTCGGAGGCGTCATCGCCCACGCGGAGCTCGACCTCGGCAACGGACGGCTGCAGCTCGGCGAGCCATCCCCTGAGTACCACCTCCTGTGCCAGTCGACGACCGACGACGCCTGCTACTCCATCGCCGTCTACTGCCCGGACGTGGACGCCGTCGTCGAGCGCGCCGTCGCCGCCGGTGCCGTGGTGCGCGAACCGGTGTCCGACTTCGTCTCCGGCGACCGCTACGGCAGCATCCGCGACCCTTTCGGCGTCCGCTGGTCGATCATGACCCGGGTCGAGGACATCTCCGACGCGGAGAGCGGCCGGCGCGTAGAGGAGTGGGCTGCGCAGTACGCAGCGACGCAGGGCTGAGCCTGGCCGGGAATGTCGGCGGTGCCGCTGTGGTTAGGCAGCGTGTCACCCCGGGTGCTCGTAGAATAGGCACCCACCCAGAGACTCAGAGGTTCCATGTCCGACATCCGTGAGGTCATCATCATCGGCTCCGGCCCTTCCGGCTACGCCGCAGCGATCTACACCGCCCGCGCAGGCCTGAAGCCGCTGATCTTCGAAGGCGCCCTGGCCGCCGGCGGTGCGCTGATGAACACCACAGAGGTGGAGAACTACCCCGGCTTCACCGACGGCGTCATGGGTCCCGACCTGATGCTCGCGATGCGTGCACAGGCCGAGCGCTTCGGCGCGGAGATCATCACAGACGACATCGTCACTGCCGATCTGGCCGGTGAGGTGAAGACCGTCGTCGACGCGGAGGGCAACAGCTACCACGCCCAGGCCGTGATCCTCGCCATGGGCTCCGGGTACCGCAAGCTCGGGCTGCCCGCAGAAGAGGCCTTCAGCGGACGCGGCGTCTCCTGGTGTGCCACGTGTGACGGCTTCTTCTTCCGCGACAAGGACATCGCCGTCGTCGGCGGCGGCGACTCCGCGCTGGAGGAGGCCACGTTCCTCACCCGCTTCGCGAAGTCGGTGACCATGGTGCATCGCCGCGACGAGCTCCGCGGCTCGAAGATCATGGTCGACCGCGCCAAGGCCGACCCGAAGATCCGGTTCGCCTGGAACTCGGTCATCACCGACTTGAAGGGCGAGCAGTCGCTCTCAGCCGTCGTGCTCACCGACACCGTCACCGGTGCCACCAGCGAGCTCCCCGTCCAGGGCCTGTTCGTGGCGATCGGCCACGACCCGCGCTCGGAGATCGTCCGCGGCCAGGTGGAGACCGACGCCGCCGGCTACGTGCTGGTTGACGCTCCCAGCACGCGCACCAACCTTTCCGGCGTCTTCGCCGCCGGTGACCTGGTGGATCACACCTACCGACAGGCGATCACCGCGGCCGGGACGGGCTGCGCAGCGGCCCTGGACGCCGAGCGGTACCTCGCGGCACTGTCGGATGCTGCACTGTCGGAGGCTGGCACTAGCCTCACCGTTGCCACTGCGATCGCCTGACCAGGAGAACACATGTCCCACGTTGACGCCGTCACCGATGCCACCTTCGGCGACCTGGTCCTGAAGTCGTCCAAGCCCGTCGTGATCGACTACTGGGCCGACTGGTGCGCACCCTGCAAGCAGCTGAGCCCGATCATCGACGAGCTCGCCCGTGAACACGGCGACAAGGTGACCTTCCTGAAGCTGGACACCAACGAGAACACCCAGGTGCCCACCGAGCAGGGCGTGCTCAGCCTGCCGACGATCCAGGTGTTCGTCGGTGGCGAAGTTGTGAAGTCGTTCGTCGGGGCCAAGCCGAAGTCCGTGCTGCTGAAGGCCATCCAGGAATACCTCTGAGCGTCGAAGCTCCCTGACCCCCCTCACGGAAGGGTCAGGATCTCCGGCGCACCCTCGGTGATCGCGATCGTGTGCTCGCTGTGGGCCGTGCGCGCACCGTTCGCGCTGCGCAGCGTCCAGCCGTCCGGATCCTTGATCAGCCGGCTGGTGCCGCGCATCACCCAGGGCTCGATGGCCAGCAACATGCCCGGACGCAGGCGGTAGCCCTTTCCGGGCGTCCCTGCGTTGGCGATGTGGGGATCCTGATGCATCGTCGAACCCAGGCCGTGCCCACCGAACTCGCCATTCACGGAGAACCCGGAAGCGCTCAGGACGGAGCCGACGGCCGCGGAGATGTCCCCGATGTGCCCGCCCGTTCGGGCCGCGGCGATGCCGGCTGCCAGGGCCACCTCGGTGGCGTCGATCATCTGCTGGTCGGCCCAGTCGCCGGCGTCGCCGACGATGAAGCTGATCGCAGCGTCGGCGACCCACCCGTTCAGGCTGATCGCGAAGTCGAGGGTCAGCAGGTCGCCGGTGACCAGTTCGTAGTCATGCGGCAACCCGTGCAGGACGGCATCGTTGACAGAGGTGCAGATCACCTTGCCGAAGGGGCCGCGTCCGAACGATGGCGCGTAGTCGACGTAGCAGGACTCCGCTCCGCCGTCGGCGATGAGTTGTCGCGTCCACGCGTCGATCTCAAGCAGGTTGGTGCCCGGACCCACGCGCTCACGCAGTGCCTGCAGGGTCGCGCCGACGAATCGTCCGGACGGGCGGGCCTGCTCCAGCTGCGTCGGGGTCAGGATCTCGATCATGGACCGGTACGCCTGGTGCGCCCGGAGATGGCACCACCGGCCGGCTCCGGCGGCGTCACCGGCCGCAACGATTCGAACAGTCGCCCGACCATCCCGCGCACACCCGACTTCTCCGCGATGGTCCGGTCGAGGTCCAATCGCCACAGCCGGTCATCCAGCCCGCGGGTGAAGCCGATCGCCTTCAGGAATTCGCGCGACGGTGTCTCGCAGCGAACCGTCCGCCTACTGCCGCGGGCGACGATGACGCGCACCTTGCGACTGAGCAGGCTCGCCGACGCGGCCTGCATCAGCTGTCTCCCGTAGCCGGAATTCACGGACGCCGGACGGACCCAGACGCACATGATCATCGCGTGCCCGGTCTCCTCCAGCGGTGCGAGCAGGAGCAGTCCCGCCACCTGCTCGTTGACCGTGAGCTTCACCCCACACCAGCCCCAGCGGGCCGCTGCGGCAACGGCCCAGGGGGTGTCGGGAGCGACGACGCGACCGCAGTACGGGCAGGCCAGCCCGGGCAGCTCTGCAGGAGTCACCATCGACAGTCGGGACATGCCACCCAGGATCCGTTCTCCACCCTCGGCGGGTGGGTCGGTTTCATCCTATGGCCGAACGTACGGCAGTCTGGTGCGGTGAGCCTGCCAGAGCCGGCCCGCCGTGACACACGGCTGGACCCCTACATCGACGCGTACGCCGAGCGAACCCACGGACTGACGGTTTCCGCCGTCCGCGCGCTGTTCGCCGTGGCCAACCGGCCCGAGGTCGTTTCGCTCGCCGGCGGCATGCCGAACATCGCCGATCTGCCCAGGGAGGCGCTCGCCGCAGCCGTCGACCGGCTGATCACCGAGCGGGGTACCCAGGCCATGCAGTACGGCTCTGGCCAGGGCGAGCCGTTCATGCGGGACAAGATCGTCGAGGTGATGGCCGAGGAACAGATCCAGGCCCACGCCGACGACATCGTGGTCACGTGCGGCTCGCAGCAGGCACTCGACCTTGTCACACGCGTCTTCTGCGATCCGGGTGACGTGATCCTTGCCGAAGCCCCCAGCTATGTCGGTGCGCTGGGCACCTTCCGGGCCTACCAGTGCGAGATCGTGCATGTCGCGATGGACGAGCACGGCATCGAGCCCGAGGCACTGCGCAACGCGCTGGTGGCGTTGAAGGCTGCCGGCAAGCGAGTGAAGTTCCTGTACACCATCCCGAACTTCCAGAACCCGACCGGCGTCACCCAGACGATCGAGCGGCGCCGGGAGATCGTCGCCATCGCCCGGGAGCACGGCCTGCTGATCGTCGAGGACAATCCGTACGGCCTGCTCAACCTCGAAGGCGAGCTGATGCCGGCGCTGCGCTCGATGGACGCGGACAACGTCGTGTACCTGGGTTCGTTCTCCAAGATCTTCGCCCCGGGGTTCCGGGTCGGCTGGGTGCTGGCGCCGCACGCCGTCCGGGAGAAGCTCGTGCTGACCCAGGAGGCGGCCACCCTGTGCCCGCCGGTGTTCAGCCAGTACGCGATCGCCACCTACCTCGACCAGTTCGACTGGCGCGCCCAGATCACTGTCTTCCGCGACATGTACCGCGAGCGCCGCGACGCGATGATGGCCGGGCTGAACGACCACATGCTCGAGGGCACCACCTGGACGCGGCCCACCGGTGGCTTCTTCGTCTGGGTGACCCTGCCTGAGGGCCTGGATTCCCAGGCGATGCTGCCCCGCGCGGTCACTGCCCGGGTGGCGTTCACCCCCGGGACGGCGTTCTACGCCGACGGGCTGGGCAGCCGCAACATGCGGCTCTCCTTCTGCTTCCCGCCACCTGAGCGCATCTACGAGGGCACCCGCCGCCTCGGCGAAGTGCTCAAGCAGGAGCAGGAGATGTACCGCACCTTCGGCCTTGGCGCCGCATCGCCGCGACACCTCGACCTTTCCACCGGCCCGGCACCCGATATCAGTTAGGGAGCAAGCATGTCTGAACTTCGTCCCCACGGCCCGATCGTCGTGCTTGCCGGCGGGCTGTCGCACGAGCGCGAGGTGTCGCTGCGCTCCGGACGTCGCGTCGCGCAGGCACTGCGCGACCAGGGCAGGGAAGTCATCGAATCCGACCTGACGCCCGGCCTCATCGAGCTGCTGCGCGGCCTCGAGAACCCGGTGGTGTTTCCGGTGCTGCACGGCGGCGTCGGCGAGGACGGCGGGCTGCAGCAGGTGCTGAGCCTGCTGGACGTGGCCTACGTCGGCTCCGAACCCGCCGTGTGCCGGCGCTCGTTCAACAAGGCGGTCGGTGGGCCGCTGATCGCCCAGGCGGGACTCGCCCGCCCGATGATGGCCGCGCTCCCCCACGACATGTTCCGGGAGCTCGGCGCTGCTGCCCTTGTCACCGCGCTCGGCGAGCGGATCGGCTTCCCGATGATCGTGAAGCCGGCCCGCAGCGGTTCCGCGCTGGGCTGCTCCAAGGTGACCTCGGCAGAAGAGCTCCCTTCTGCCATGGTCGGCGCCTACGCCTACGGTGACCTCGCCGTCATCGAGGAGTTCATCGAAGGCACCGAGGTGGCCGTCACCATCGTCGAGCTGGACGGCCAGCCGGTGGCGCTGCCAGCGGTCGAGATCCGGCCCAATTCCGGCATCTACGACTACACCGCCCGCTACACCGCCGGTGAGACCCGGTTCATCGTGCCGGCATCGGTCAGCGAGGAGGTTGCAGCGGCCTGTGCCGCACTGGCCATCGCCGCACACCGCGTCCTGGGGTTGCGCGACCTGTCCCGCGTCGACATCATTGTCCGCCCGGACGGCACCCCGGTGTTCATCGAGACCAACGTCGCGCCGGGCATGACGGAGACCTCCCTGATGCCACAGGCCGTCGAGGCGGCCGGCTACGACTTCGGCCTGCTGTGCGCGCAACTGGTCGACAATGCCTGGTCGCGCCACCTGAGCTAGCCTCCGCGGTATGGGGGTTCGCTCGCGGCAGTGGCTGATCGCCGTCGTCGGGGCCGTCCTGACGGTGGCGATGCTCTGGCTCGGCCTGTGGCAGATGCGCGTCTTCGAGGACAAGGAGAACGAGTCCGCTGCGGCGCGCGCCGGCCAGCCCGCCGTCCCGCTGCTGGACTTCGTCAGCGCAGACGGGGCCGTCGGCGACATCTACGGCAAGCCCGCCAGCGTCACCGGCCACTACCTGGCCTCGCAGCAGGCCCGCGTGCTGGCGGAGGACGGCACGATCCGGGTCCTGACGGCGTTCGCGTTGGCCGACGGACGCGTGCTGCCCGTCGTGCGGGGGGTGCTGCCGAGCGATGCTGGCCGGATTCCCGAGCCGCCGAGCGGTGAGCTGACCCAGACTGGGATCTTTCTCCCATCGGAGGCGGGCTCCGGGACGGCCGATACCGAGGCGCAGCTGGGCTCGGTCCGCCTTCCGGCGCTGGCCCAGTTCTGGCCGCAGCAGCTGCTGCCGGGGTTCATCACGCTGCCAGCAGAGACCTCTGCTGCCCAGGGTCTCGGCACAGCCGTCGTAGCACTGCCCACCGGCTCTGGGTCGATCCAGAACATCGGCTACGCGCTCCAGTGGTGGGTCTTCGCCGCATTCGGGGCATTCATGACCGTCAGGTTCATCCGTACGCTCGGACGGGACGGCAGCCTCGGTACGCTGGCCGACCAGGAGGAAGAATGAGTTCACCAGTTGACACCGTGCCACCGCTGACCGCGGACCAGGCTCCAGGAGTGCGGGGTGCCCTGCTGCGGTACCGGATCATGGCCTACCTCGTCGGGACGCTGCTGGTGGTGCTCGTCGTTGTCGGCGTCCCCCTGAAGTACCTCGGGGGCAACGGCCTTGTCGTGACACTCACTGGCGTGCCGCATGGCTGGCTGTACATGGTGCTGCTGATCACCGCCTACGACCTCGGTCGCCGCGTCCACTGGCCCTGGGGTCGGCTGCTGGTCATTGCCCTGGCCGGCACGGTGCCCTTCCTCTCCTTCTGGGCCGAGTACTCCGCCCGGAAGGATGTGCAGGCTCGCCTTGCCGCCATCTCGGATGACGGTCCGCAACTTCAGTGAGCATCGTTGACGTGGCGCCCGAGCGGTACCTCGAGTGCCTCGCCGTACTCCAGGCCGGCTTCGCCACCGAAGTTGCTGATTTCGGGATCACAAGGGAGAACACCCCCTCGAACCCGGCATTCTGGGGCGAGGCGGCCATCCCCGCCGTCACGGGGAGAGGATTTCAGCTCTTCGCGATCGAGGAGGACGGTCGCATCGTCGGCTGCGCGTTCGCCGGGCCGTCGAAGTCCCGTCCAGGCGTCTGGAGCCTCCGCCACCTCGCCGTGGATCCCGCCACCCGGCACGCCGGCCACGGGGCCGCCCTTGTCGCCGAGGGTGCGCGCCGCGCCCGCGGTGCCGGAGCCGAGGTGCTCGCGATCGGGATCGTCGCTGAGAACTCCCAGCTGTCGCAGTGGTATCGCAGGCTCGGTTTCGAGAGCATCGACACGACGCAATACCCCGGCCTCGTCTTCACCGTCGAACGAATGCGGCTCAGACTCAAGCCGATCTAGCTATTTGTCGATACAGCCATAAATAGCTAGAGCAACAAAGCGCTTATCCGATCGAGGTCCTCGGCGCCCGAGAACTCGATCACAATCCGTCCCTTGCTGCGGCCCTCGCTGACCAGCACCCGGGTGTCGAGCTTCTCCACCAGTTCACGCTGAAGGTCCTCGGCGGCAGGCGACAGCTCCACCGATTTCTGCGAACGCGGCGCCCGGCGCGTGCCGTGCTCCCCCACTGAGACGATCTCCTCGGCGGCGCGCACCGACAGTCCCTCTGCAACGATCCGGGTGGCCAGGTGCTCCATGGCCACGGAGTCGGGCAACATCAGCAGGGCGCGTGCATGCCCGGCGCTCAGCACCCCTGCCGCCACGCGACGCTGCACGGGCGCAGGCAGTTGCAGCAGCCGGATGGTGTTGGAGATCTGCGGACGCGACCGCTTGATCCTCAGGGAGAGCTCCTCCTGGGTGCAGCTGAAGTCGCTCATCATTTGCTGGTAGGCAGCCGCCTCCTCCAGAGGGTTGAGGTTCGCCCGGTGGAGGTTCTCCAGCAGGGCGTCCCGGAGCAGGTCGGCGTCTTCCGTACGCCGGATGATGGCGGGGATCGTGGTCAGGCCGGCGAGCTGGGTGGCGCGAAGGCGGCGCTCCCCCATCACGAGCTCATAGCCACCGTCGTCCAGCGGGCGCACGACCACCGGCTGCAACAGTCCGACCTCGGAGATGGACGACACCAGCTCGGCGAGCAGGTCCTCGTCGAAGACGGTGCGTGGCTGCTTGGGGTTGGGACGGATCCGGTCGACCGGCACCTCTGCGAAGCGAGCTCCCGTTGTGGGCGCAGCCTCCGCGTCCGGGTTGTGGTGCGGAGCGAGCTCCGGATCGGTGCGTTGCAGGAGGTCTCCGAGACCGCGGCCGAGTCCGGTTCGCTTGGGGGCGCTCATGCTGACCTCTCCTCGGTGTTGCTCATGGCTGCGCCACGGGTGGCGATCTCGGTGGCGGCATCCAGGTAGGCCTGGGCGCCGGCGGACGCCGAGTGGTAGGTGATGACGGACTGGCCGTAGCTGGGCGCCTCGGAAACCCGCACAGAGCGTGGAATGGCGGCCGCCAGGGTTTCCACCCTGAAGTGCTCGCGCACCTGGGCCGCCACCTGGGACGCGAGCCGCGTGCGTCCGTCGTACATGGTGAGCAGGACCGTCGAAAGGTGGAGTTGGTCGTTCATCGACCCCTTCACCAGGTTGATCGTGCGCAACAGCTGGGAAACACCCTCCAGCGCGTAGTACTCGCACTGGATCGGGATCAGGATCTCGTCCGCGGCGACCAGCGCGTTCAGGGTCAACAGTCCCAGCGAGGGCGGGCAGTCGATGAAGACGTAGTCGGGATGGTATTTGTCCTTGAAGGTGCGGAGTGCGTAGAGCAGGCGACTCTCACGCGCCGGCGTGCTGACCAGCCCGATCTCGGCACCCGCGAGATCGATCGTCGCCGGAAGTACCCAGAGCCCATCGGATTCGGGCGACGGCTTGATCAGGGACTCGATGGGGGAGTTGGCCATCAGGACCTCATAGGTGCCCTGAACCCCCTCGTGGTGGTCGATCCCCAACGCCGTGGACGCGTTGCCCTGCGGATCCAGGTCGATCACCAGCACGGTGAGCCCACCCAGCGCGAGGGCCGTCGCGATATTGACGGCCGTGGTGGTCTTGCCAACTCCGCCCTTCTGGTTCGCGATCACCAGGGTCCGCGGTCGCGCAGGCTTCGGGAGGGTTGTTTCACGTGAAACATCGAACTCGAGGTCGTCCGGAACGAGGGAACGAGGATCCGCAATCTCCGGTTCCTCAAACGCAACCCGTCGAGGTGTGGGTGGGGGAGTGATCGTCATGGCCCTCCTGCGATCAGCGTTTCACGTGAAACATCAGGATAGGGGCTGGGTCGGACGCACTCGAACCGCACGCCTGATGGCGGAGCTGGACGAAGCCCGCCAACACGGCTGAGCCTGACGACGCCCAGTCGCCGAGGTTCCACCGTGGTCGGGTACACCACTCACACTCCGGCTTGCCCGGCGTCCCGCGGTCGGGTGCGGTGCTCGCGAATCACCCTCTTAAGGGACACGGAGTGTGAGTGGTGTACCCGACCACGGCTTGAAGGTGCGGTTTCAAGCAGACTGAGCGCTGGTCGACTTGGTCGGCACCCGCCAGAGGTAAGAATCCGGCTGGTGGGGGAGTACCGGTCTGGAATCGTGTCCCTTAAGAACCCGAGCGCTAGAAACGGGCAGCCAAGCACAGACCGAGGGCAAGTCGATTCCAGACCGGTACTCCCCCACCAGCCGTCACTCAACGCAACCACAAGCCCGGACAAGCTCAGGCTCAGCCAGAAACGCCTAGCGCGACGTCATCTCGATCGCCCAGGTGCTCTCGTCCAGGCCGGGCACAGGAAGCTCGTGCACCACGCCGGACAGGCGGGCTCTCCGCAGTTCCTTCGACGCTGAAGCAAGCTCGGTCTCCGCTGAGGATCCCTTCAGGGCGAGAATCTTGCCGCCGCCGGTCATCAGGGGAGCGCACCAGCCAATGAGTCGGGGGAGAGGAGCCACGGCGCGGCTGGTCACCACGGCGTAACGCTCGCGGTGGTCCTCCGCCCGGGCCCTCACGACACGGACGCGGTCACCCAGGCCGAGCTCTTCGACAGCCAGGTCGAGGAAGTTGGCCCGGCGCAACAGCGACTCCAACAGGGTCACCCGCAGATCCGGACGCAGGATGGCCAGCGGAATCCCCGGCAGGCCGGCGCCGCTGCCAACGTCCACGACGGTCGCCGATTCCGGGAACAACGCCGCGCCGGCGATCGAGTTCAGTACGTGGCGATCCCAGAGCCGCTCACCTTCGCCTGGCCCGATCACACCCCAGTCGATTCCTCGACTTGCCAATATGTCTACATATTGACTAATTGTTTCCGCACCGTCTCCGAAGAGCGCGGCACGGGCGTCCAACCTCACACTCAGGCCTTCGGCAGCACCACAACGCGCCGCTGCGGCTCTTCGCCCTCGGACTCACTGATCAGCCCTGCGGCCGCCACCGAGTCGTGAACGATCTTGCGCTCGAACGGATTCATCGGGGCAAGACGGACCGCTTCGCCGCTGTCGTTGACCTCGTCGACCGCATCCTTGGCCAGGTCCTGGAGCACCTTGCGGCGCTTGTCGCGGTGGCCGGCAACATCCAGCATCAGGCGGCTGCGGTGACCGGTCTCGGTCATCACGGCCAGGCGGGCAAGCTCCTGGAGGGCCTCGAGGACCTCGCCATCCTTGCCCACCAGCACATCACCCTCGGTGATGATCGACACGTGCGCCCGGCCACCCTCGATGAAGGTGTCGATGTCGCCGTCGAGGTCCGCGATATCGAGCAGCTCCTCCAGGTAGTCCGCCGCAATCTCGCCCTCGGTCTCCAGAACGGATTCCTTCTTCGAGCGCGGCGTGCCATCGGCGTCGACGTCCTCGTCGCCATCGACAACCTCTGCGCTGTCCGCTGCGGGCTCGGCCGCAGCTTCCGGCTCGGCTTCCGCCTCAGCTTCCGGCTCGGCTTCCGGCTCAACGGCTTCAGCGGCCGCGTCCAGGTCCTCGTCGACGATCACGTCGTTGGTCTCTTCGCTCACGATGTCCTACTCCTCGATGTCACTGCTTGCGGGCGGCGCGGGTGTTCTTCCTCGGCTGCTGCCGCTGGATGACCTGGCGCTTCACGCCGTCGTCCTCCATCGCCTCCGGGGACGCCGGCGAACCGGACGCGGGGGCTGCGGCGGCAGGCCGGTTCTGACGGGCCACCTTGGTTGGGTCTGTGCTCACGGTCTCGCGGACCTTCTTGGACGCACCGCGGCGCTTCGCTGCAATCGCGTCCGGGTCGAGACCCTTCGCGCGCATCCGCTCTTCCCAGTCGACGAAGGCCGGGGTGCCGGGTGCAGGGTTGTTGTGG
Source organism: Propionibacteriales bacterium (assembly GCA_038220215.1). Lineage (GTDB taxonomy): Bacteria > Actinomycetota > Actinomycetes > Propionibacteriales > Propionibacteriaceae > Propionicimonas. Next base: position 7,958 of record JBBRIY010000008.1, on the reverse strand, counting down.
ATCAGGATGTACTGCTGGCCCATCGTCCAGATGTTCGTCGTCAACCAGTAGATCAGCACGCCGATCGGGATGTTCACGCCGCCGATCGCGTAGATCGCGGGGAACATGTACAGCATCATCTTCTGCTGCTGCGCCATGGTTCCGGTGAGGGCCTCGGGCGGCATGTTCTTGCGCATCAACTGGAGCTGGGTGACGAACAGGATTCCCGTCATCGCGATCACCAGGGTCAGCGCCACGAACTGTGTCGGTCCGAAGCCGGCGTCCAGCGGCCAGAAGCGCGAGGAGATCGGCGCACCGAAGATCGTCGCGTTCTGCAGCGAGGAGACCAGGTGGGCGTTCGCCTCACCCTCGAAGAAATAGCCCAGCGGGTGGCCGAGCGAGACGCTGTTCAGCACGTAGAACAGTGCGAGGAAGATCGGCATCTGCAGCAACAGCGGCAGGCACGACGCCATGGGGTTGACGCCTTCTTCCTTGTACAACTTCATCGTTTCCTGGCCGAGACGCTCGCGGTCGGCGCCGTACTTGTCGTTCAGCGCCTTGACCTTGGGCTGGATCAGCTGCATGTTGCGGGCAGAGTTGATCTGCCGCACGAACAGCGGGATCAGCGCGGTCCGGATCACCATCGTCAGCAGCACGATCGACAGGGTCCAGGTCCACCCCGAAGCAGGGTCCATGAACGTCGACAGCAGGGTGTGGAACCCGACCAGGATGCCGGAGACCGCCCAGTACAGCGGAGTCATCAGGGCATTCAGCATGTTCAGGAAGTCGTCCCACAAGGTCAGCGGGATCATCAGCGCTATCAACGGGTTCAACATGTCGCTCCATGGACGTGGCCGGCCTGTTCAGCCGCCCATACAGCCGCCGCCGGGGTTCCCGGCACCGGGTCGTAGCCACCCTCTGCCCACGGGTGGCAGCTCCCCAGCCGCCTCGCGGCGAGCCAGGTGCCCTTCGCGGCACCGTGGACGGTGACCGCTTCCAGCGCGTACGCCGAGCAGGAGGGGTAGTACTTGCAGACATTGCCGTACAGCGGGCTGATCACCATGCGGTAGGCCTTCAGCAGGCCGATCAGGAGGTACTTCATGCCGACAACCGTTCCAGGCACGTACCGAGCGCCGACCTGAAGTCGCCAGGCAGGTCTCCGGTGGTTGACGAAGGGAGCGCTCGGACGACGACGTCCACACCGAACGGGAACGCCGGCAGCGCGGCGGCCGCCAGATGGCGCAGCCGGCGCTTGACACGATTCCGGTTGACGGCGTTGCCCACTGCCTTCGAAACGATGAATCCGGCGCGCGAAGGCGCCCCGTCCACCCGTCGGGCGTGCACGATCACGCAGCTACGTCCGCAACGGACGCCCTGACGCAGCGTGTCGCGGAAGTCGACGGGGTTACGCAACCGCGACGGGGCAGGCAGCACCGGAGCCGGCTCAGCCGGCGAGGCGGACGCGGCCCTGACGACGACGGCCCGAAATGATGGCGCGCCCGGCGCGGGTGCGCATGCGGAGACGGAAGCCATGGGTGCGGCTGCGACGCCGGTTGCTCGGCTGAAATGTGCGCTTGGTCACGGAAATGCTCCCAAAAGTTCGTAATGTTCGAATCAAATGCGCCCACCTGGACGCACGGCTGCCGCGACAGCGACTTACCAACGATACGCGGCTGCCACGACCTCGGGCAAACTGACGCCCATCTATCTCCACGTCGAGTCGACACGCCGTGCTGCTGAGACCGTATTCGCAAACTGTTTGCGCACCCGACCGGACCTTCGCTAGTTTGCTCTACTGCCGCCCGGGGAGCATGTCGCCTCGTCACTCGTGCATACTCGTACACAGTCTGTGGACAACCGTGTGGAAATCTTGGCTGGTGGCCTTCAGTGAGGAGCCGAAGCAGAAGCTATGACGCAACCACCCGCTGGGAGCGAGCCGCCCTCGCCGGCCGACCTCAAGGCTGCCTGGTCCTTCGTGTGGACGTCGTCCGACTCCTCCACCCGTGGCTGGTTGCAGGGCATGCAGCCGGTGACCATGCACGACTCCCTGGTCATCCTTGCCGTTCCCAACGAATTCACCCGCGACCGGGTGGAGACCCGGATGCGTCCGCTCATCGAGGACCAGCTGAGCCAGTTCTACTCCCGCGCCATCCGGGTCGCCATCGACGTGGATCCCAGCCTCGGCACGGACATCGCAGAGCCGGCACTGCACGAGGAGCCGATCGAGGCCCCACAGCCGCAGCTGACCCCGTCGCACTCCCGCCCCGCCGGCGGTCGTCCCGGCGGTGACCGGCTGAACCCGAAGTACTCCTTCGAGACCTTCGTCATCGGGAACTCCAACCGGTTCGCGCATGCCGCCGCCGTCGCCGTGGCCGAGGCGCCCGGCAAGGCCTACAACCCGCTGATGATCTACGGCGACTCGGGGCTGGGCAAGACCCACCTGCTGCACGCGGTCGGTCACTACATCCGCAACTACTACGACCGGGTGCGGGTCAAGTACGTCTCGACAGAGGAACTGACCAACGACTTCATCAACTCGGTCTCGGAGAACCGGACGGCCGAGTTCCGCCGCCAGTACCGCGACGTCGACGTCCTGCTGATCGACGACATCCAGTTCCTCGAGGGCAAGATCCAGACCCAGGAAGAGTTCTTCCACACCTTCAACACCCTGCACACGGCGCAGAAGCAGATCGTGCTCACCTCCGACCGCCCGCCCAAGGGCCTCGAGGCCCTGGAGCCCAGGCTGCGCAGCAGGTTCGAGTGGGGCCTGATGACCGACATCCAGCCGCCGGACCTCGAAACCCGCATCGCGATCCTGCGCAAGAAGGCCGCTGCCGAGCGGCTTACCGCCGGCCCTGACGTCCTGGAGTTCATCGCCAGCAAGATCCAGACGAACATCCGCGAGCTCGAGGGTGCGCTGATCCGGGTCACGGCCTTCGCCAGCCTCAATCGCCAGGAGGTCGACCTCGCGCTCGCGGAGGTCGTGCTGCGCGACCTGATCCCCGACGGCGCGGAAACGCAGATCTCATCGACAGCGATCATGACCCACACGGCCGACTACTTCGGGATCACCGTCGACGACCTGTGCGGTCAGAGCCGAACCCACGTCCTCGTGACCGCCCGGCAGATCGCCATGTACCTGTGCCGTGAACTCACCGACCTGTCGCTGCCGAAGATCGGACAGCTGTTCGGCGGCCGCGACCACACCACGGTCATGCACGCCGACCGCAAGATCCGTCAGCTGCTGCGCGAACGTCGCAGCGTGTTCAACCAGATCACCGAGCTGACCAACCGCATCAAGCAGTCCCCGCTCCGCTGAGGCGGCCGCGCCGAGCCCAGCCAGCATCCTTCCTCGCGTTCAGCCGACGTTAACCATGCCCACAGCTGACCCTCAGGATGCGTGCACCGCTGTGGGAAAACCTGTTGATAACACCCCTTGCATGTGGACAGCCACATTGCCGCCCACCGTCGTCCCCAAATCCTCCCCGTGTAGTTTTGGGTTGTCCACAACCGGGCCCCACAGGCGCCACGCCGCAGCAGTAGGAGCGACGGCGGTTGTCCACCGAATCCACAGCCGCTATGACTACTACGAATTGATAGATCTCACTGAACTTCAAAGTCAGGTCCGTGCACAGGCTGGGGGAAACGTCGTGTGATCACCCACCCAGGGCTGTCGTCGATATGATCATGCGACCACGCCTGTGATTTCTAGGGAGCAACTGGTGAAGATCCGTCTCGACCGCGACGTCCTGGCCGAAGCCGTGCAGTGGGCTGCCCGCAGCCTGCCCACACGCCCGAGCGTCCCGATCCTTGCCGGCCTGCTGGTCAAGGCAGCCGGTGGCCAGGTCGTGATGAGCAGTTTCGACTACGAGACCTCGGCCCAGATCACGGTGAAGGCCGACGTCTCCGATGACGGTGTCGCGCTGGTCTCCGGCCGGCTGCTCGCTGACATCGCCCGGTCGTTGCCGAACAAGCCGGTGGATATCACGGCCGACGAGACCAAGATGGAACTGGTCTGCGGCACCGCACGGTTCACCCTGCAGACCCTTCCCGTGGCCGACTACCCGGCGCTGCCCGAGATGCCGGAGGCCACCGGTGCGATCCCCAGTGACGTCTTCGCCAAGGCGGTCGGCCAGGTCGTGGTCGCGGCCGGACGCGATGAGTTGCTGCCGGTCTTCACCGGCGTCCGGATGGAGATCGAGGGCGAGACACTCTCCCTTCTGGCCACCGACCGCTACCGCATGGCGCTCAAGGAACTCGACTGGAACCCCCGCACCAGCCGCGGCGAGGGTGCGGCACTCGTCCCGGCCCGCGTGTTGGCGGAGACCGCCAAGTCGATGACGGCCGGCGAGCAGGTCACGCTGAGCCTGTCCTCCGCTGCTGCCGGCGACGGCCTGATCGGGTTCGAGGGCACCGGTGCTGCCGGCGTCCGCCAGATCACGACCCGCCTGCTGGACGGCGAGTTCCCGAAGGTGCGGCACCTGATGACCGTGCAGGCTGCGGTCACCGTCCGCGCGAACACCGCCGAGGTGATCGCCGCGGTGAAGCGCGTCGGCCTGGTGGCTGAGCGCAACACGTCGCTGCGCATGCTGATTGCCGACGGCTCGATCACCCTCGAGGCCGCCACCGGTGATCAGGCGCAGGCTGTCGAGGCGCTGGAGGCCGTCGTGGTGGACACCACCGGCAACGGCCTGGCGATGACGGCGGCCGGGTTCAATCCGCACTACCTGCAGGACGCGCTCTCTTCGCTGGACGCTCCGTACGTCGAGTTCTCGTTCACGGCACCGGGCAAGCCCTGCCTGCTCACCGGCCTGAACGAGATCGACGGCGAGCCGCTGGCCGACTATCGGCACGTGATCATGCTGATGCGCCTGCCCGCGTAACCGGTGTTTGTCACACACCTGAGCCTCGCCGACTTTCGGTCCTACAGAGGCGTTGAGGTTCCGCTCGAGGCGGGGGTCACTGTCTTCACCGGCGCCAACGGCCAGGGCAAGACCAACCTGGTCGAGGCTGTGGAGTTCCTGGCCACCCTCGGTTCGCATCGGGTGGCCTCGGAAGCGCCGCTGGTGCGGGCAGGTGCCGAACGCGCGATCGCCCGGGCTCGTGTGCAGGCCGGCCTCGAGGACAGTCGCAGCCTGCTACTGGAGATCGAGATCATTCCCGGGCGGGCCAACAAGGCCTCCCTGAACCGGGGTCCGTTGCGGCGTCCGCGCGACCTGCTCGGTGCACTGCGGGTGGTCCTGTTCAGCCCGGAGGACCTGGCCATTGTGAAGGGCGACCCGGCCGAGCGGCGCCGGTTCATCGACGAGCTCATCACGGCACGGTGGCCACGGCTGTCGGGCGTCCGCGCGGACTACGACCAGGTGCTGCGACAGCGCTCCTCACTGCTGAAGACCTTGTCCGGACGCAACGGCCGGACCGCGAGCGAGGACGTCGCTGTCACCCTCGACATCTGGGATGCGCAACTGGCGGTCCTGGGTGCAGAGCTCGTGGCTGCCCGGCTGGCAACGCTGGCAGAACTCGCCCCGCTGCTCGCCTCCGCGTACGCCGATATCGCGCCCACCAACAATCTCGCGTCTGCCGCCTACAAGTCCTCGGCCCTCCAGCCGCCGCTGGAGCCCTCGCTGCTGGTGGAAACCGTGGAGAGCACCGTGCCGCTCCACACCCTCACCATCGCAGAACTGGCCGCACAGCTGGAGGCGCGGATGAAGGAGCGCCGTGGTGAGGAGATCGCCCGGGGTGTCTGCCTCGTCGGTCCGCACCGCGATGACATCACGCTGACCCTCGGCGACCTGCCGACGAAGGGCTACGCCTCCCACGGCGAGGCCTGGTCGATGGCCCTGGCGCTGCGGCTTGCCGGATTCGCCCTGCTGCGTGCGGACGGAGTGGAGCCGGTCCTGATCCTCGATGACGTCTTCGCCGAGCTCGACGAGACCCGGCGCGCACGCCTGGCCGAACTGGTCGCAGGCGCCGAGCAGGTGCTGATCACAGCAGCCGTGGCCGCAGATGTGCCATCCGCCCTGTCCGGCCGGCGTTTCACCGTGCAGAATGCGACGGTGACCATGGAGGCCGAGCATGAGTGACGACACCCCCGTCGCCGGGCCGGGAACCCCCACCCACGATCCCCAGGGCCTCGAGCTCGCCCGCCAGATCGCACGTGCCACCCGCGGGTCCGGCCCCCGGAAGGCACCACAGAAGAAGAGGCGGCCACCGCAGCGCACCGACGAGCCCACCCGGATCGGCGAGGTGCTGAAGGAGGTCATCGACACCCAGGGCTGGACGCGTGAGGTCAACGTCCACCAGTTGCTGGCCCGCTGGCCCACCCTTGTCGGCCCGGTGAACGCCGCCCACTCTGTCCCGGAGTCGTACAAGGAGACCGTACTCACGGTCCGCGCCGAGTCGACGACGTGGGCCAGTTCGCTGCGCACGATCGCACCGCAACTGGTGGCGATCCTCAACGAGAACCTCGGCCAGGGCACGGTCACCCGAGTACACGTGGTGGGTCCGGAGTCGCCGAACTGGAAGAAGGGCCGGCGCTCAGTGCCGGGCCGCGGACCAAGGGATACCTACGGATGAGCACACACCTGGTCGTGATGGGCGTGTCCGGGACGGGGAAGACCACGGTCGCGCACGCCCTGCAGCAGCGCCTCGGCTGGCCCTTCGCTGAGGGTGACGACCTGCACCCGGCGGCGAACGTCGCCAAGATGGCTGCCGGCATCCCGCTGGAGGACGCCGACCGCTGGCCGTGGCTCGACACGATCGCAGCCTGGACCAGCGAGCAGGCCGCCGCGGACCGTTCCACGATCGTCACCTGCTCCGCACTGCACCGGGCCTACCGTGACCGGCTCCGGGTGGCCGCGAGCGGCACCGTCTTCGTGCACCTGGTCGGGAGCCCGGACCTGCTGGCCGAGCGCATGGACAACCGCTTGGGGCACTTCATGCCCTCCTCGCTCCTGGCCTCGCAGCTCGAGACCCTCGAGCCGCTGGAGGCCGACGAGCCGGGCATCGTCGTCGATGTCTCCGCCACCATCGACGCCCTGGTGACGCAGGTGCTGGAATTCCTCGCCTGAAGGCCGTTCTGGCCGCCTGACGGCCCCGGGGACGTATCCGACCTTGTCTGAACCCCTCTCAGGGGCTGCGAAACGGCAAATCTCGCGTGGCAGACCGCATCCAGGGAGCGGGCAGCCCCGGAATTTCGCCCGGATCGGGTAGTATTGCGCTGTTACTGAGCGTGCCGCCCATTCCGTGTGAGTAGGTGGCGCTTTCTTACGTCCGGAAGGTAAACCTGCGTGACTGAAGAGCCCATCGTCGCTGGCATGTCCGCAGCTGAGTCCGCCCATGTTGCCGCAGGCAACTATGACGCCTCAGCGATTACCGTTCTCGAGGGCCTGGACGCGGTACGCAAGCGCCCCGGCATGTACATCGGGTCCACGGGGGAGCGGGGCCTGCACCACCTGGTCTACGAGGTCGTGGACAACGCTGTCGATGAGGCACTGGCCGGCTACTGCGACGCCATCCTCGTCCGGTTGCTCGACGGTGGCGGCATCCAGGTGGTCGACAACGGCCGCGGTATCCCTGTCGGGGAGCACCCCAAGGAGAAGATCTCGGCACTGACCGTCGCCCTCACCATGCTCCACGCCGGTGGCAAGTTCGGCGACGGCGGCTACAAGGTCTCCGGTGGCCTGCACGGCGTGGGTGTCTCGGTGGTGAACGCGCTGAGCAAGAGCCTCGTCGCCGACGTTGCCCGCGACGGCTACCACTGGCGCCAGGCCTTCGTCCTCGGCGACCCGGTGGCACCGCTGGAGCGCCTCGCTCCGATGGAGCCCGGGGAGTCAACCGGGACGATCGTCACCTTCTACGCCAGCGACGTGATCTTCGAGACCACGACGTACTCCTACGAGACCCTCGCCAGCCGGTTCCGGGAGATGGCCTTCCTCAACAAGGGCCTCAAGATCACGATCGTCGACGAACGCACCCGC
>JBBRIY010000007.1:0-19921 GCA_038220215.1 Propionibacteriales bacterium | reverse complement strand
CTGGGTGGTGACAATCCCGAGCAGGGAGTTCGCCTCATCCACGTCGCCGTAGGCGTCCACCCGTGGATCTGTCTTCGTTGTCTCGGAGAGGTCGGAGAGCCGCGTCCTGCCGGCGTCTCCGGTTCGGGTGTAGATGCGGGTGAGGTTGACCATTGGTCCACGATATCGGGGGCACCCGGCTTCGGCGTTATGGCACCCTGTGAGGGTGAAGAAGTCGATCCTGCTGCTGCCCCTGTTGGTCCTCGCCTCAGCCCTTGTTTCCTGCACGAGCCCAACCTCCGTGCCGGCCACCCCGGCGGCCGCGGCCTCGTCGTCCGCCACGACAGCGTCCTCCGCGCCAGTCCCCGGCGCGGGTGCCACCTGCGCGTACGAGGCGACTTCGGACGCGGCGAAGAAGGTCACCCTGCCGCCCACGTCCGGGGTGGCCAACAGTGGAACCGCCCCGGTCACGCTCAAGCTGAACGACAAGGCGCTCACCCTCACCCTCGACCGCGAGCGCACCCCGTGCACAACGAACTCGTTCCTCTCGCTGGCTTCGCAGAAGTACTTCGACGGCACCTCCTGCCACCGGTTGGCCGACTCCGGCATCTTCGTGCTGCAGTGCGGCGACCCGACGGCGACCGGCACAGGTGGCCCGGGCTACCAGTTTGCGGATGAGCTCACCGGCGAGGAGACCTACCCGGCAGGGACGCTTGCGATGGCCAATGCCGGAGCCGGAACGAACGGCTCGCAGTTCTTCATCGTCTTCGCAGACACCAAGCTCGCCCCGAACTACACCGTCTTCGGCGTCATTGATGATGGCGGCCTCAAGGTCGTGACGGACATCGCCGCCGGCGGCCAGGACGGCGCCTGGGGCGATGGCACCGGCAAGCCGAAGCTTCCGGCAGTGATCACCTCGGCTACGGCCGGCTGACCCCGGACGCAGAGTCGGCGACGGCGAGCAGGGCGTCGATGACGGCCTGCGGCTGGTCGGCATGCACCCAGTGCCCGGCACTGGCGACGACCTGGTGACGGACGGCCGGGAACAGCCGGGCCATGGTGGCAGCATCCTCGGGCTGGACGTGGTCGGACCGCTCGCCGGTCAGCCAGAGCACAGGCGCCGCGTAGGTGGCGTCACCGGGGTCGGGCCAGTCGCCGATCTGCGGCAGGGAGTCCCCGAGCAGCGCCAGGTTCTGCTGCCAGTGCCAGCCGCCCTTGCGCCGAAGGTTCTGCAGCAGGAACAGCCGGACGGCGTCGTCGGGCACCTCCGCACGCATCCGTTCGTCGGCGTCGGCGCGTGAGCTGAGGGCTTTGAGGTCCAGGGACCGCATCGCCGCGACCAGTGGACTGAAGGTGCGCACCTGGTCTGAGGCGCGAGGTGAAATGTCGATCACCACGAGGGCCGAAACCAGTTCGGGGTGGTTGAGGGCGGTGAGCATCGCCACCTTGCCGCCCATCGAGTGCCCGACCAGGATCAGGTTCGCTGCAGACCCGAGCCGCAGGTCGATCTCGTCCGCGACGGCCCGTGCCATGCCCGGGTAGGAGAATTGCGTCGTCCAGGCACTCCGGCCGTGGTCGGGGAGGTCGAAGAGCACGGACGCGTAGTCGGCGGCCGCCAGCGCCTGGGCAACCTGGCTCCAGTTGCGGCCGCGGCCGAACAGCCCGGGCAGAAAGGCGAAGCGGGGCCGGCCGGAGCCGACAAGTTCGGTGTGCAGGCCGGCCATCAGCGCCTCCGCTGCCAGCAGGAGGTGTGCCAGTGGCGCCGTTCGTCGACGGCAGAGGTCGACCCGATGCTCGCCTCCCGCGGCCAGGCGACCACGTGCGCGGAGCCCACGGCCACCGGCTGGCCGCAGCCGGGACAGGTGTAGGTCTTCGTCGAGGCGCCGGCTGGCATGGTCTGCACCATCCAGTCGCCATCTGCCTTGGCCTCAAGACGTGCGAACGCACCGGTAGACAGCGGTCTGGGCACGCGCAGGTGCTTCGAGGGACGCTTGGCCATGTCTGCAGTCCTATCCAACCGTGTGCCGTGAGGCAAGTCGGCGGGCGCTCCCCGGTGTAGGTTGTGCGGGTGCGCCTGATGATTGCCCGCTGCCAGGTCGACTACGCCGGACGCCTGACCGCGCACCTCCCGATGGCCACACGGCTGATCATGGTGAAGGCGGACGGGTCGGTGTCGATCCATGCCGATGACCGGGCCTACAAACCCCTGAACTGGATGAGCCCGCCCTGCACGCTCATCGTCGGCCCGCCACCGGAGGCCGACGAGGCGCCGGACGCGGCAGAGCGCGTCCTCACCGAGGTCTGGGAGGTGCGGAACAACGACGGCGACACCCTGCAGATCTCGATCGGAGAGGTGTTCCACGACTCTGCTCACGAGCTCGGGGTCGACCCCGGACTGCAGAAGGACGGGGTGGAGGCGCACCTGCAGGTGCTGCTGGCGGCCAATCCGGCAGCCTTCGGCGACGGCTGGACACTGGTGCAACGCGAGTACCTCACCCCGATCGGCCCGGTGGACCTGCTGTTTCGCGACCACGCCGGCGCCTATGTCGCCGTGGAGGTGAAGCGTCGTGGAGAGATCGACGGTGTGGAGCAGCTCACCCGCTACCTCGCACTGATGAACGCGGACCCGCGGATGACCCCCGTCCGCGGGGTCTTCGCAGCCCAGCTGATCAAGCCGCAGGCCCGCACGCTGGCCGGAACGAGAGGTATCGACTGCGTCCTGGTGGACTACGACGCCCTCCGCGGCCTCGACAACGCAGAAGACCGCCTGTTTTAGTCCTCGCGGTTCGTTCCTCACAGCTTGCGCAGGACTATCGGGTTCGGCGTTCGCTCAGGTGCGGTCCAGGTGGGGGACCAGCACCTCGCGATAGAGCAGGAGCAGGGCTGCTGTCGTGGGGATGGCGAGCACGGCACCGACGAACCCGAGGAGCAGGCCGCCGGAGATGGCGGCCAGCATGACAAGGACGGCCGGGATCTGCACCGAGTGCGAGAAGATCCGCGGCTGGATGAAGTAGGCGTCGAACTGCTGGTAGGCCAGGAAGAAGATCAGCGTGATCAGGCCCGTGTTGGGCGACGTCGAGAAGGCGACGATCGAGACGATGATCATCGAGATCGTGGTGCCCACTAGCGGGACGAACGCGAACATTCCGACCACGACGGTCAGCGCCAGCGCGTACTGCGTGAGCCCCACGATGTTCAGGAACAGGTACGCGACGCTCATCGCGATCAGCACGACGATGAACAGTCCGGAGACGTAGCCACCGACACGCTTGAACATCTCATTGGCCAGATACTTCACCCGCGGGCGCCGCGAGGCGGGGGCGACCTGGTAGATGACTTCCTTGATCGTGGGAAGGGTGGCCAGGAAGTACAGCGTCAGCACGGTGGTGATGATCACGGAGAAGACCGTGTTGGCCACCACCTGGCCGGCGCCCACCAGACCGCCGAACAGCCCGCTGAGCAGCGCTCCCGACGCGAGGTACGTCACGGCTTTGTCGATGACGCCGTACTGGGCGTCGAGGGCGCCGATCTGCGGGTTCCCACGCAGGTTCTCCAGGTAGCCCGGTGCCTGCACGAGGAGCACGTTCACCTGTTCGGTGATCACCGGGACGAGGGCCCAGCCGGCGAGGGTCAGCACGGAGACGACCGCCAGCGTCACCAGGAGCACCGCCACGCCCCGGCGCACACCACGGTGGTGGAACCACTCCACGACCGGGCTCAGGCCCAGCGCGATGGCCAGCGAGAGCAGGATCAGCACGACGACGGTCTTGAGCGAGATCACTGTCTGCACCAGGCCGAACGCTGCAAGGGCGCCGATGGTGAGGAAGAAGCCGATCTGGAACGGGTTGCGGTCCAGCAGGGACGTTCGACGCTCAGGCGTAGCGGTGAGGCCGTCGGACAGGTCTGGCGGGGTGGGTTGGGTCGTGCGACGCCACTTGCGTAACCAGCTGCGGGTGGACGGCGGACCCGACGGGGTCCCTGCAGACCGGGGGACGGGGGGCGCGGCTGCCGCAACCCGGGGCTCTGCGGTTGGATCGGGCCCGGAGGGTGGTGTGGTCACTGCGTGGGTTCTCCATCCCCGTAGTCGACGGCGGTGGAGCCGGCCAGCGTCGAGAGCTCACCGAGTTGCGCGACGATCGCCTTGCGGCGTCCGATCAGGAGGGCAATCTCGGCCTCGAGCTCTGACTTCTGCTTCTCCGCGCCCTCCAGCGTGGCTGCGCTCAAAGCCCGGCCCTTGTCGTCTGCCTCCTGCAGGATCGTCGCGGCTTCCGCCCGTCCGGCAGCCACGATCTCGGCAGCTTCCTCGCGAGCCGCTTCACGCCGCTGTTCCCAGGTGAGCGCGTCGGCGTCGAGCCGGGCCGCGTGGTCGATCATGCGCTGGCGCGCGCGGTCCAGCAGGTCCTCGAGTTCCGCTGCCGTGGCCTCGTGCGCGGCCTTGACGTCGGCCAGCGCCGCTTCCTTTTCCGTGACAACACTGAGGCGATGCTCGGTGGCTTCGCGTTCGGCGGCCACCATCTTCGCCTCGGCGGCGAGCTGGGACTCCCGCCGGATCAGTTCCGCCTTCGCCGACGCTTCCCCGACGAGCTCGGCGGCCTGCTGCCGCGCGAACTCCACGACGGAGGCACCCTCCGCCCGGGCAGCCTGAAGCTCGACAGCCGTCTGTTCGCTCAGGCGCCGGCGAATCGCATGCAACTCGGCGGTGGAAGTCGCCTGCGCGACGTCCAGGGCCAGCCGGGCCTCGACGCCGGTCTTCTCAGCCTCTGCCTCAGCGACCGCCTGGAGGTGGCGGGCCCGGTGCTCCGCAGTGTTCACCAGCTCCTCGGCCTGTGCCTCCGCCGCTCGCAGGAGGGACCGGGTGTGAGCGCCGAGCTGTTCGTAGTCGGTACCGCCGATCCGCGTCCCCGCGTCCCGGAGCTGTCGGTGCTGCTCGCGCACCGCGGCCTTGGTGCGGGCCAGTTGGGACTCCACCTCACGGACGTACGCGTCCACCGCGCCGCGGTCGTACCCGCGCAGTGACTGGGGGAAGCCGTGGACGGCAGAGGCCGTCTCGTCGAAGAGGTCCAGACCGAAGGTGTCGTCAGGTGCCACGTGGATGTCCCCTTTCGCTCAGGCCTAGATGCTACTGGCCCGGCCCCCACGGGAACCGAGCCAGCCGAACAGGTGGTCGATCAGTGAACAGCCGGCTGCACGATCTCCAGCAGTACCCCGCCGACGTCCTTGGGATGCGCGAAATTGATCCGCGAGCCGCCCGTGCCGATTTTGGCCTCGGGGTACAGCAGCCGGACGCCGCGCTCGCGCAGGGTTGCGGACACCGCGTCGAGGTCCTTCACGCGGTAGCAAAGCTGCTGCATGCCCGGACCGTTCTTCGCGATGAACTTGGCAATCGTGGAGTTCTCGTTGAGCGGCGCGAGCAGCTGGATCTGCGCGTTCTCCGCGCCCTGCTCGCCGGTGCCGATCATGGCCTCCTCGACGCCCTGCTCCTCGTTGGTCTCGCGGTGAAGCACGCGCCAGCCCATGACTTCGGTGTGGAACTTGATGGCATCGTCAAGGTTCGGCACAGCAAGCCCGACATGGTCGATGCACACGAAAAGATCGTCGTTGTTCATGCCTCCAGCTTTTCACATCTGATCAGGCAAGGACTGCGTCGACCACCTGTTTGGCCTCGGCCTGAACCTGTGCAAGGTGCTCGGGCCCGCGCAGGGACTCCGCGTAGATCTTGTAGACGTTCTCGGTACCCGATGGCCGGGCGGCGAACCAGGCCGACGCCGTGGCCACTTTCAGACCGCCGATGGCGGCACCGTTGCCAGGGGCGTGGGTCAGGGTGGCGGTGATCGGTTCGCCGGCGAGCTCGGTCGCCGTCACGTCGGACGCGCTGAGCTTGCCGAGCTTGGCCTTCTGCTCGCGCGTCGCTGGAGCGTCGACCCGCGCATAGCTGGAAGCACCGAACCTCGCCTCCAGCTCGGCGTAGTGCTCACTCGGGCTCTTGCCGGTGACCCCCGTGATCTCGCTGGCGAGCAGGGCCAGCAGGATGCCGTCCTTGTCGGTCGTCCAGGTGGAGCCGTCGCGGGCAAGGAACGAGGCGCCGGCGGACTCCTCGCCGCCGAAGCCCAGTTCGCCGCTGGTGAGGCCGGGCACGAACCACTTGAAGCCGACCGGCACCTCGACCAGCGTCCGCCCCAGGTCGGCAGCGACCTTGTCGATGAGGGAGGACGACACCAGGGTCTTGCCGATGCCGGCGTCGGCCCGCCAGTTGGGACGGTGGCTGAAGAGGTAACCGATGGCGACGGCCAGGTAGGCGTTGGGGTTCATCAGGCCGGCGTCAGGCGTGACGATGCCGTGCCGGTCGGAGTCGGCGTCATTCCCGGTGGAGATGTCGTAGCGGTCGGCGTTGGCGATCAGGCTGGCCATCGCGTACGGCGAGGAGCAGTCCATGCGGATCTTGCCGTCCCAGTCGAGGGTCATGAACCGCCAGGTCGGGTCAACGGTCGGGTTGATCACCGTCAGGTCGAGGCCGAGGCGCTCGGAGATGTACTGCCAGTACTGGACGGCCGCGCCACCCAGGGGGTCGGCCCCGATGTGGACGCCTGCGGCGGCGATCGCATCCAGGTCGATGGCGTTGCGCAGGTCCTCGCAGTAGGCGCCCAGATAGTCGACCCGGGTGACGTCAGCCGCAGCGCGCTCGTACGGCGTCCTCGCGATGGCGCCGGGATTGCGGAGCAGCTCGTTGGCACGGGCGGCGATGACGCTGGTGGCATCGCTGTCTGCGGGACCACCGTGCGGCGGGTTGTACTTGAAGCCACCGTCGCGGGGCGGGTTGTGGGACGGTGTCACGACGATGCCGTCGGCCCGCGGGCCGTCGTGGGTCTTGTTGTAGACGATGATCGCCCGGGAGACCGCCGGTGTGGGGGTGTAGTCGGCGTCGTGCTCGGCCCGGATGGTGACGCCGCTGGCGTGCAGCACCTCGATGGCCGTGCGCCAGGCAGGCCCGGAGAGGGCATGCGTGTCCTTGCCGATGTAGAGCGGACCGGTGATCCCCTGGCCGGCGCGATACTCGACGATCGCCTGGGTGGTCGCGGCGATGTGTGCGTCGTTGAAGGCGACGTCGAGACTGGAGCCACGGTGGCCGGAGGTGCCGAACACGACCTGCTGGTCGGGGTCGTCGGGATTCGGGACGAGGTCGTAGTAGGCGCCGATCAGGGCGTCGACGTCAATGAGGTCCTCAGGCAGTGCAACCTGCCCTGCGCGTTCATGAGCCATGGGGCCATCTTGCCGTGCGACGCAGCCGGCTGGGGAGCCTGGTGGCAACATTCGCCGAGGTATGGAATCGGCTGGCAGAATGCAGAGCGTGACACCTGCAGGTTTGAACCCGTCCCGCGCCATGGATCTGTCCGGCATCGTCGCTGCTGCGAAGGCGGCGCCGCCACCGCCGGGAGCCAGCTTCGTGATGGAGGTCGACGCCGCCAGCTTCGAGGCGGTGCTGGCCGAGTCGGTGAAGTACCCGATCGTGCTGGAGCTGCATTCGCCGCGTGCGAACGCCCAGGAACTCTCCGACGCGCTCGCCGCCCTGGCCAACGAGGCCGGGGGAGCCTGGCTGCTGGCCAGGGTGGACGTCGACGCCAACCCCCAGATCGCGCAGGCTTTCGGCATCCAGGCCGTGCCCGCCGTGTTGGGCGTCATCGGCGGGCAGCTGGCGCCGCTGTGGCAGGGCACGAAGAGCAAGGAAGAGGCGGGCGCCTACATCACCCAGCTGATGCAGGCAGCCAGTTCCAGCGGCATCGTCGGACGCGCCCAGCCGGTGAGCGTCGACACCGAGGCCGGGCCCGACCCGCGCTTTGCCGACGCGGATGCCGCCCTCGCCGAAGGCGACTTCGACCAGGCGGTCGCCGAGTTCGACAAGGTGCTCGCCGTCACCCCGAACGATCCAGAGGCAAAGGCGGGACGCGCGCAGGCTGCCCTGCTTGCCCGCATCGCCACCGTCGACCCGGCGGAGGTGCTTGCGAAGGCGGCGGCAGCCCCGACCGACCCGGACGCCCAGCTCGCCGCCGCGGACGCGGAGCTCATGGGCGGCGCGACGGCGATGGCGTTCAACCGGCTGATCGAACTGATCCGCAACACCTCCGGTGCCCAGCGCGAAGCCGTGCGCGTCCGTCTGCTGGAACTGTTCGAGACGGTCGGTCCTGCCGATCCTGCTGTCCTGAAGGCCCGCCGCGCCCTGATGAGCGCGCTCTTCTAACAGGAGCCCACGCGAGGGGGAAGACGCCTGAGCCCCTGTCGTCGGGAACCTGACGCCGACGCTCAGGAGATGCAGAGGCAGAACGGGTGCCCGGCCGGGTCGAGGAACACCCGGAAGGTGGTGCCCGGTTGGTGCTCCGCCTTGACCGCCCCGAGCTTGAGCACAGCGGCTTCGCCCTCGTCGAGGTCCTCGACGGAGATGTCGAGATGCATCTGCTGAGGCATCTCCTGGCCAGGCCAGCGTGGCGGCTGGTAGGCAGCGACCTGCTGGAAGCAGATGACCTGCCCGTAGTCCGCCCGGATCTCGGCCCAGTCGGAATCCAGGTCCACCTTCCAGCCGAGCATCTCGCCGTAGAACGTGGCGAGCCGGCCCGGGTCGGGACAATCAAGGACGATGCTCGGGAATGATCCAATAGCCATGCGCGCCAGCCTAATCGCGGGTTCGGGCAACCGGGGGTGCCAGTGCTTCAGCCGATGTCATGCTTGGCCGCGACGCAACGAAGAAGCCGGCGTAGTCGCCGGGCAGACGACCCCAGAAGGACGCGGAGTTCCCACCCCGGCGTCCCTGGGTGGTAGGAATCCCCAGCTTTGTGGCATGTCGGCGGCGACCCGGGGCACGGCAGACTTCCGATCATGGGGAGGGCACTGGCCGCCGAACGCGTGCGGCGTGATGGTGAGGTGCTCGCTCGCGCAGGGCTCGACCTGGCCTCGTTCGTCGATGAGGCGATGTCATCGCTGCAGCGTGCGGTGGCGGTCGACTCGGTGTGCGTCGGCACGATGGACCCCGGCAACACGGTGCAGGACCATCTGACGTCCAGCTTCGAGAGGGCAGGGGTGCGCAGCCGCCGCGCGTTGCTCGCCCGGCTGTCCTTCGATCAGTGCGTTCTCGATTCGGCCCAGGTCAGCTGAGGTCGCGTGCACCACACACACGTCTTCCTGATCGGTGGCGGCCGCGACGAGGAGGCCCTTGTCGCCGCCCACGCGGGCCTTGCTGCTGCGCTTGCCGGGGGTGCTCTGCTGTGCCTGGTGGCCGACGACGGTGAGGGGATCGACGCCCGGCGTTGGCACGACATGCTGGCCGACGCCGGGGTGGTGGACAGCGAGGTCCTGCGGATCGCAGAGGACCGGTTGCCCACACCGTCCGATCTCGCCGGCATCAGCGGGCTGTACGTCGCGGGCGGCCTCACGCCCTTGTACGCCCGTCTGCTCGAGCCGCTGCGCGCGGCCCTGCCACCCGGCCTGGTCTACGCGGGCTACTCGGCGGGTGCTGCCATCGCGGCGGAGGACGCCCTGGTGGGCGGGTGGATGCTGGACGGCCATGCCGTCTGCCCGGACGATGCGGCAGAGGACCTCGAGGAGGTCACCGTCACGCGCGGACTCGGGCTCGTGCCCTTCGCCGTCGAGGTGCACGCCACGCAGTGGGGCACACTGGGCCGCGCGATCGCCGCGGTCCGGTCGGGGATCGTCGCCGAGGTCTGGGCCCTTGACGAGAACACCGGCCTGCACGTGGTCAACGGCGAGCGCGTGGTGCGAGGTGCCGGCCACGTGCACCGGATCACCCGGTCAGGGCAGGGCGTGCACGTCGAGGCCTGGTCTGCCGGGCTGCCGATCGAGCTCTGAGGCCGGCCCCGGACCGGGCTCCGGCTCCTGAGACCCTGGGGGACGCCGCGGGTAGAGCGCCAGCAGCATGGCCGCCAGCAACCCGGCCGCGATCGTCGCAAGGTAGATGTTGCGGAACCCGTCGTTGAGGGTGCTCGCGAAGGTCGTCTCGAGCGTGGGCGCAAGGGCATCGATCTCGGCAAGGTAGTCGTTCTTCGCCGTCTCGAAGGCTCCCGGAACGGCATCCCTCAGGACGGTCAGCATGCGCGTCGTCTCGGTGAGGTCCGCCGAAGCCGTGGCCAGCTCGTCGCGGGCCGTTACGAGCTTGGCACGGCTGGTGATGGCGTCGGCACGCTTGCCTTCGAGGGTGGTGAGCTGCTTCTCCAGGGTGGCTCGCTTGCCGCTGAGGGTGGTCCTCGAGGCGGACAGCTTCGCGCGATCAGCCGTGAGGTTCGACCGCTTCCTGACCAACGCCGCACGGCCCTCGTTGGCGCCAGAAATGGCCGCCTTCATGCCAGCGATCTGACCCTGGAGCTGGCCCAACCGGCCGGGGTCCTGCTGATCGGGAGGCAGGGCGATGAGGGCGTCGAACTCGGCCTGGAGGGCCCGGAGTTGCCGTTTCAGGCCGGCGATCTCGCTGTCGATCTTCGCCAAGCCCTTCGTCATCCCGTCGATCCCCGCAGACATGCCGTTGATGCCCGTGCTCATTCCGTTGATGGCCTTCGTCACTCCAGCGATGCCCGATTTCATCCCGTGCACGCCCTTGGTCATGCCTGAGATCGCCTTGTCGAGACCGGTGACCGCCTTCAAAAGCTTGGCGTGCGCCGCCTCGACATCGCTACGTGCCGTCTCGAGGCTGGCCACTCCGGAGTTGACGCCGTCGGTGATATCGGCGATCACGGGTGGGGTCTGTGCGGCGAACATCCGCTCGGCGACCGTCTTCGTCCGCTCGGTGATGTTGGTCACGTCCGCGGTCCTGAGGAGCTCAGCCAGGTCGTCGGGCAGGGATGCACCGTCGGTTGCGCTGATCGTGATGGTGGTCTTCGAACCCAGGTCGGGGAACGTGACGTCCGTGAGCTTGTCCTTCAGGTTGGGGTCGGACGTCATCGCTGTGAACTTCGCCTGGAGCTCCGTGGCGTAGGGGAGTGTCGGTGCGGTGACCGTCGTTGGGAGCTGGGCGACGAGCGCGTCCTGAAGGGACATGCCTGCCTGCGCCAGGAACCCGACGAGGATGGCCGGCGCCAGGGTGGTGCCGATCGAGCGCACAAGTGAAAGCGTCGCCAGCGCGGAGTTCGACTCCGCCGCCGTCGTCCGATCGAGCATCATGTAGTTGAGGGGTGAGCCGATGGTGAAGCCGAGTCCCAGGCCCATCAGAGCCAGGGTCGTGCAGACGCTGATCCAGGACGGCGCGGGAATCGCCCAGAAGGCGCCGACGGCTGCCGCGAGCGCGGAGACGACCACGCCAAAGCCCAGCACCGGCTTGGGACCGAACCGGTCGGTCAGGCGTCCTGAGAGCGGAGCGCCGACCCCGGAGAACAGGCCGAGGATGATCACGAAGTAGCCGCCGTCCCCGGTGGGGATTCGCAGCGCGTTCTCCGCGAACTGCGGGACGAAGATGACGCCCATCAGGATCACGCCGGAGAGGAAGGAGAGCAGCAAGGTGATGCCGATGGCGAAGTCGGTGAAGTACCGCAGGTTCAGAACGGGATCCGCGGCCCTGCGCTCGGCAAGGATGAACAGCGGCAGCAGTACGAGGAACCCGAGCAGGAAGGGATAGACGTCCAGCGAAGTGATGCTGGTGCCGAGATCGAAGAAGTCGATGTTCCGCAGCCCGTAAAGCAGCGAGAGAATCATCGCGACCAGCAACGTGATGCCCAGCAGGTCGATCTTCGCCACCTTCTCGACCTTGTGGTTGGGCAGGAAAACCAGCCCGGCGACGATGATGCCGATGCTGATCGGCACATTGATGTAGAAGATGAACTGCCAGTTGTGGGTACCGAAGATGTTGAGGATCAGGCTGCCGGCGCTGGAGCCGAAGATATTCGCAACTCCGTAGACGCCGCCGACCAGCCCGAGGGCCATACCGCGCTTCTGCAGGGGGACGGAGGACCCGAACTCGGCAGTTGCGATGGGGATGATGCCGCCACCGCCGATGGCCTGGATGGCGCGGGCTGCAATGAGGAAGCCGAAGCTGCCGACATCCGAGCTGAGGCCGCACAACAGCGAGCCGACGCCGAACAGGGTGATGCTCAGCAGGTAGATCGGCTTGCGCCCGTAGCGGTCGGCGAGCTTGCCCATCACCGGGATCGAGGCTGCGTACGCGAGGGTGTAGATCGTCAGCATCCAGATGCCGGTCTGGTCGTCGACGCCGAGGTCGTTCTGGATGATGGTTCGCGCAGGCGTGACAATTCCGGTGTCGATCGCACCCATGAAGATGCCGAAGAGGTAGACCGTCAGCAGGACGCCGAGGCGGCGGGGAGTTGTGGTTGTGGTCGGCACAGTGTCCTGGGCCATATCCCTCCCTGCAGCGAACCGTTAGCGTGAAGCTAAATATAGCGCGGACGCGCGCCAATGGTCCGGTTCCGGGTGGGAACCGGACGGCTGGGGCGCTTTCGGTGTGGGACGAGCCGGTCGCTGGCCGTTGGGGGTCGGAGTCCTACCTGGTGTCGCGGCCCGATGTTCCTGTTGGCGGTGCGGATCCCTGGGCGCGCCGCTTTCTGCGCGGGCTGGTCGAGGGCGGGTCGGAGGGGAGCCTCAGCTGATCCGGACTCCGGCTTCCAGGTAGACCGTGCGTCCCTCTTCGCGCGCCGCGAGGGCTCCGCGCAGCCGGCCCTGGGCGAACGGGGCCATCTTCGCAATCGCGGCTTCTGGTTCCAGCCAGTGCACCGCGCGGATCTCCCGCCCGTCCGGACGGAGCCGTGCGATGGAGAAGTCTGCCAGCTCGCAGCCGTCGAAGATCAGCTCCACGGCGTCCTCCCAGCCCAGGTAGGGAGCCAGCCAGTCGACGACCAGCAGCCGTCCGACGCTGACGGTGTGGTCGAGCTCTTCGGCCACCTCACGGATGAGGCCGACGCGCGGGCTCTCGCCGACCTCAAGGATGCCGCCGGGCAGTTCCCAGTCGGGCTTGAACGTGGTCTCAAGGATGCAGACCCTGCCGGCAGAGTCGGTCAGCAGCATGTGGCTGATCAGCCGCTTGCGGGGAGTAACGGTGTTCATCACCGCGGTGAAACCCAGCCGCCCGGACGTGTCGTCGTCGCGCAGCCGCGAGTAGGCCAGCTCGTCGACGGGCACACCCGAAACGAGCCTGCGCTCGCGTGCCGTCCCCTCCAGGCGGAACCCGGCCCGGTGCAAGGCCCGACGCCGGGCGCTGTCCGGAGCGGCGATCGCCACCTCGACTCGGCGGACACCCGGGTCCTCGAACGCGAGCGCACACGACGTCACGAGGAGCAGGTCGTAGCGCTCGCTCGCGTCGTCGCCGGAGAAGTCGAGCACCGCGACGCCGTCGACGACCTTGAATGGCAGCGCGTCGCGGATCACTCCTGTCCGGCGTACTCGAAGTACACCGCGCCGAGCGGGGGAACGACGACGATCGCGCTGGCAGGCAGCCCGTTCCAGCCCTCAGCGGTCGCCTCGACCTGGCCGAGGTTGCCGTGCGAGCCGGAGCCGTCGTAGATGCTGGAGTCGGAGTTCAGGATCTCCTTCCACACCCCCGCCTTCGGCAGGCCGATCCGGTAGTGCGTCCAGGGCTCGGAGGAGTAGTTCACGATGACGGCGATGTCGTGGCCTTTGGAGTCACTGCGCAGCCAGGAGAAGGTGTTGGCAGCCGCGTCGTCTGCGTTGATCCACCGGAAGCCGGCCGGGTCGCTGTCCAGCTCCCACAGGGCCGGATGGCTGCGGTACAGCTCGTTGAGGTCCTTGAACAGCCGCTGCAGGCCGTGGTGGCCCCACAGGTCGGTCACCCACCACTCGAGGCTGGCGGACTCGTTGAACTCGGTGCGCTGGCCGAACTCGCAGCCCATGAAGATCAGCTTCTTGCCGGGGAACGCCCACATGTAGGAGTAGAAGGCTCGCAGCGTGGCGAACTGGCGCCAGGTGTCCTGCGGGATCTTGTTGATCATCGATCCCTTGCCGTGCACGACCTCGTCGTGCGAGATCGGCAACACGAAGTTCTCCGAATAGGCGTAGACCATCGCGAAGGTCATCTCGTGGTGGTGGTACTGCCGGTGGATCGGCTCCAGCGCGAGGTAGCGCAGGGTGTCGTTCATCCAGCCCATGTTCCACTTGAAGCCGAAGCCGAGCCCGCCGTTGTGCACCGGCTTGGTCACCCCGCCGAAGGACGTCGACTCCTCAGCGATCATCACCACGCCGGGGACGCGCTCGTACAGGTGCTTGTTCACGTAGCGCAGGAAGTCGATGGCCTCGAGGTTCTCGTTCCCACCGTAGATGTTCGGCACCCACTCGCCGTCCTCACGGGAGTAGTCGAGGTAGAGCATGGACGCGACCGCGTCCACCCGCAGCGCATCGATGTGGAACTCGGTCACCCAGTACAGCGCGTTGGAGACCAGGAATGACTTCACCTCGCTGCGGCCGTAGTTGAAGATGTAGGTGCCCCAGTCCATGTGCTCGCCCTGACGTGGGTCGGCGTGCTCATAGAGGGCGGTCCCGTCGAAGCGGCCCAGCGCCCACTCGTCCTTGGGGAAGTGTCCCGGAACCCAGTCGAGGATCACGCCGATGCCGGCCTGGTGCAGGCGGTCGACGAGATAGCGGAACTCGTCGGGGCGTCCGAGGCGCGACATCGGGGCGAAGTAGTTGGTGACCTGGTAGCCCCAGGACGGCTCGAAGGGGTGCTCGGTGATCGGCATCAGCTCGACGTGGGTGTAGCCCTGCCAGGTGACGTACTCGACCAGTTCGTCTGCCAGTTCGAGATAGGTCTTGCCGCGACGCCAGGAGCCGAGGTGCACCTCATAGGTACTCATGGGCTCTGCATACGGCTGCGACTTCGCCCGCTTGGCCATCCAGGCGCTGTCATCCCACAGGTACTTGCTGGTGTAGACGATCGAGCTGTTCGCCGGCGCCCGCTCTGCGAAGAACGCCATCGGGTCGACCTTCTCGCGCCAGACTCCGTCTGCACACAGGATATTGAACTTGTACATCGCCCCGGTGCCGACGCCCTCGACGAAGATGGACCACACGCCGGAGCCGGGGACCAGCGTCATGACGTCGCCGGTCCACCAGTTGAAGTCAGCGTTGAGCCGCACCTCGTGCGCGTTCGGTGCCCAGACGGCGAACCGCGTGCCGTGGAGTTCGCCCCGCTCGTCGTCGAAGACGGTCACCTCATGGGCGCCCAACCGTTTCCAGCACTCGGTGTCACCGCCGTTGTGGAATCCCTCGAGGCTCCATCCCGTCAATTCACCTGCAACGTCGTGTGCCATTATTGCTCCTGCTCGGTTGGTGGTGGCGGGTTGAGCGAAACCCTTCTGGCCTCATCTTGGACCGCTCGCCACGGAATATGAGCCCAATCAGGACGATTGCGCATTTCATACACAACTTCGTAAACGGCCTTGTCGAGCTGGTAGGCACGGAGCAGGGCCGGCTCTTCCCGGTGGTGACCCGCGTACCCGTCGAGGAACGCCTCGCCCGCCCTCAGGCACCATTCGCGCGCAGCATGGCTCTCGGGGTCCGGGTGGGCGCTGCGGGCGTAGTCAAGGCTCCGCAGCAGTCCGGCGACGTCGCGCCAGACGGTGTCGAGTTCCCGGCGTTCGGCCAGCGTCTTGAGGGGTTCGCCCTCGAAGTCGATGATCACCCAGGAGTGGTCGGACTCGCGGTACAGCACCTGTCCAAGGTGGAAGTCGCCGTGCACGCGCTGGGTGGACAGTGAGCCCGAACCGGCGCTCCCGAACAGCAACTGGGCGGCCTGACGGTAGTCCTCGAGCTCGCCCACCTGGTCGGCGGCGGCGTCGAAACGGCGCAGCATCGCCGCTGTGAGCTCGGTGCCGGGCAGCTCGGCGGTGCCGAAGGCCGTTGCCAGGCGGCGGTGGAGGTCGGCGAGCTCCGTACCGAGTTGCCGGCACTCCGCACTGATGTCGGTTCCCGCTGCGCACGCGGCCGTGGCATGGAGCCAGCCGTCGGTGACGCCCTGTACTCGCTGGCAGAACATCGCCAGGTCGTAGCCGCCAGCCTCGAGCACGCCGTAGAGGTCCGGCGTGATGCCGGAGCCGCTGAGCGCGCGCAGCACCTCCGCGTCGAGGTTGCGTCCCGGTTCAAGCTTGCGGAAGAGCTTGAACAACGTGGCATCACCCACCATCACCGTGGTGTTGCTCTGCTCGCCGGTGAACAGCCGCATCGCTGCCGCGACGTCGACCGGTGCCGTGTCCAGCCAGTCCATGCCCGTGGGCGGGACGTTGAGGAGTGCGCCGATCAGCGACGTCATTGCCGGCGGATACGCCGGAGCGTCGACGAATTCGACCTCGCCGAGGCCGTCCAGCGTCGTCCGCCCGACGGGCAGTCCGGCGGGCGCGGATCCGGGAGCCAGATAGGCCACGAGCAACTGGTAGTGCTCGATGCGGCCGTCGGCGTAGCTGATCCTGGCGATCTCGGAGCGTACGGCCGGCAAATGGCCGGGCGCGGTGTACCACGGCATGGGCTCGATGGCAGTGACGGACGCCGCCAGCCCTTTGCCGCCGAACCAGCGGGCCTGGCGCAGGTAGGCCTCCCAGGCGGTCGCGGTGCTCACGCTGTGGTCCTTACCCACCAACGACGTGCAGGATGTGTGCCGGGTTCGCCGGGGTCAGCCGGACGAAGTTTCGCTCACCCCACGTGAAGGTGGCCCCGGTCAGCTCGTCCCGCAGCTGGACGGTGGCGCCGGGAATTCCGAGCCAGACGAAGTCGAGGTAGACGTCGGTCTCCACACCCTGGTCGGGATCGAGGCTGCAGATCACGATCACGGTGTCGTCGCCGTCCCGTTTGGCGTACGCGATCACGCCGTCGTGCGGGACGTGCTGGAACTGGATCTGACGCAGCTGCTGCAGCGAGGGATGCGTCCGCCGGATCAGGTTCAGGGTGCCGAGCAGCACGTTCAGGTTGGGCTCTGCGGTGTAGTCGCGAGGCCGGTACTCGAATTTCTCCGAGTTGCGGTACTCCTCACCACCCACCTTGAGCGCCTCATGCTCGAACAGTTCGAAGCCGGAGTAGACCCCCCAGCTCGGCGAGAGGGTCGCCGCGAGCACCGCGCGGATCGCGAAGGATGCCGGGTTGCCCGACTGCAGGATGAGCGGGTTGATGTCGGGGGTGTTCACGAAGAAGTTGGGCCGGTAGAACGAGTCCAGCTCGGTGCTGAGCTCGGCGAGGTACTCCTCGAGCTCCCACTTGGTGTTGCGCCAGGTGAAGTAGGTGTAGCTCTGGTGGAAGCCCACCTTGCCGAGGGCCGCCATCATCTCCGGCTTGGTGAACGCCTCCGCGAGGAACAGCACGTCGGGATCGGTCTCACGCACCTGCCGCATGATCCACGCCCAGAACTGCACCGGCTTGGTGTGCGGGTTATCGACGCGGAAGATCCGGACGCCGTGAGCCATCCACAGCATCAGGACGCGGAGAGACTCGTGGTAGATGCCGTCGGGGTCGTTGTCGAAATTGATCGGGTAGATGTCCTGATACTTCTTCGGCGGGTTCTCCGCGAAGGCGACGGTCCCGTCGAGCCGGGTGGTGAACCACTCCGGATGGCTGGTGACCCAGGGGTGGTCGGGGGAGGCCTGGAGTGCGAAGTCGAGGGCGACCTCAAGCCCGACTTCAGTGGCCTTGGCGACGAACCGGTCGAATGCTGCCCAGTCACCGAGGTCCGGATGGATGGCGTCGTGACCACCATCGGGCGAGCCGATCGCCCAGGGCGAGCCGGGGTCGCTGGCAGCCGGGATCAGGGTGTTGTTCCGTCCCTTGCGGAACGAGGTGCCGATCGGGTGGATCGGCGGCACGTAGATGACGTCGAAACCCATCGCAGCCACCTGCTCGAGCCGCTCGTGGCAGGAATCGAAGGTGCCGGAGGTCCAGGTGTTGGTCGCCTCGTCGAACTCGGCGCCCTGGGAGCGCGGGAAGAACTCGTACCAGCTGGAGAACAGGGCCTTCGCCCGATCGGCGAAGAGCGGGTAGTCGGGAGTCGGGGAGACCATCTCCCGCGGGCCGAGCTGTTCCATGGCGCGGGTGATGCCCTTCGCCGTCGCCACCTCGAGCAGGTCCGTGGCCGGACGCTCGGGGATCAGCAGCATTGCTGTCGCCTTGAGTATCGACGCCTCGACGGGGTCGCCGGCACGCTCGGCGGCCGCGGCCGTGCGGTCGAGCAGATCGCGGCCCTCAAGACAGACCAGATCAATATCGACCCCTGCCGGCAGCTTCGCCTCCGCATTGTGCAGCCAGGTCGCCCACGGGTCCGACCAGCCCTCGATGCGGAAGGTCCAGGCGCCCTCGGTGTCGAGGCGAACCCACGCTTCCCAGGGGTCGAGCCCGCGGGGCTCGATCGGGGTCATGTCGACCCGCTGCTCGCGTCCGTCGGGAGCGGTGAGGATCACCGAAGCGTTGACCGCGTCGTGGCCCTCGCGGAACACCTTCGCGCGGATCGGGAAGAGTTCTCCGACAACGGCCTTCGCGGGGTACGCTCCGCCCTCGATGACCGGGCTTACCCCGCTGACCGGGATGCGACCGAATCCGGTGGCGATAGTCGTCACCGGCCCGAGTTCGAGGGTGGGGTCGGCGGTGGCTTCCGGTACGGGGGGCGTCGGTGCGGATTGGCCCACCTTCGCCTGCTGCTGCCGCTCGCTGGACGGGTTAACGGTTGTGCTCACGGTTTCAACCTAGCGAATGCATCTGCAGTTCGGGAGGCTTGGGTGCCTAGCGGCGAGTGGGGCCCGCCGCTCTGGTGGCATCCCCCGGCGATACCGGGGACGCGGTGACGAGCCGGGCGCCGACCCGAACATCGGCGGCGAGCACGGCCACGGTCCGCCCGGGAAGGCTCACTGTCGAGCCCGGTGCCAGGTGCTTGCGGGGCAGTTCGCCCGGAAGCCCGGTGTGGGCGACCACCCGATAGCCCAGTGCCCACGGCGCCCCCGGGAGCGAGAGCCCCACCGGCTCTGCGCCGGCGTGGAAGTAGATCAGGAAGGCCTCGGAGCGGTCGGACAGATACATGCCGAGCGTGCGGCGTCCCATGTCGTGCCAGTGCTCGGTGGTCATCTCCGTGCCCGACTCGGCGAACCAGGCGACCGGGGACCGTCCCAGCCCGTGCCCTGCGTTGTCGGTGACCTCACCGTGGTAGCGCCAATGCTCGGGACGCAGCAGGGCGTGCTCGGCGCGCAGCTTCAGCAGTGTGCGGGTGAGCTCCTCCTGGCTCGCCCACTCCTCCTGCTCGTACCAGTTCACCCACGAGACCGGGGAGTCCTGGCAGTAGGCATTGTTGTTGCCGCCCTGGGTCCGTCCGTTCTCGTCGCCGGCGAGGATCATGGGAATCCCTGCGCTCAGCAGCATCGTGGCCATCATGTTGCGGGCCGTCCGCTGGCGTGCGGCGATGATGGCGGGGTCGTCGGTCTCACCCTCGTAGCCGTGGCTCCAGGAGCGGTTGTCGTCGGCACCGTCCCGGTTGCGTTCCGCGTTGGCCTCGTTGTGCTTGAGGTCGTAGGTCACCACATCGCGCATCGTGAAGCCGTCGTGGGCTGTCACAAAGTTGATCGACGACGTGGCGGGACGGCCTCCGTGGTCGAAGATGTCGGAGGATCCGGATAGCCGGGTGGCCAGCTCCTGCACGCCACCCAGTGCACCGCGCCAGAAATCACGGGTGAAGCCTCGGAAGCGATCGTTCCACTCCGACCAGCCCATGCCCCAGCGTCCGACCTGGTAGCCGTAGGGCCCGAGGTCCCACGGCTCGGAGATCATCACCTTGCCCGCGAGCACCGGGTCGGCGGCGACGAGCTGCTTGAACGCGTGGTTCTGATCGACGTGGTGGGCGTGGTCGCGGATCAGCGTGGTCTGCAGGTCGAAGCGGAACCCGTCCACGCCCATGTCGGTCGCCCAGTAGCGCAGCGAGTCCATGACCATCTGAAGCACGCCCGGGGTCGAGGTGTCGACGGCGTTC
>JBBRIY010000006.1:0-20293 GCA_038220215.1 Propionibacteriales bacterium | reverse complement strand
CATGTCGCCGTCATCGCCAAGGTCGCCAAGATCACCCGGCATGAGGGCCGCAGCGATCCCGGTCGGCGCGAGCAGCGTCCGGGCCGCCTCGAGGTAATGCTCAGCGATGGCAATGGCCGGCTGACGGCCACGTTCTTCGGCAAGTCACACCTGCTCGGCTGGTGGGAGCGACAGCTCGCCGAGGGCGTCGCCGGCGTCTTCGTCGGCAAGGTCGGCAGCTTCCGCGACCAGTTGCAGATGAGCCACCCCGTCTTCGCAATGCTGGACGCAGCGGGACGCATCGTCGCCACCTCCGAGGAGAAGGAGCGCATTGCTGCCCTTGCCACGGGTGGCCTTGTCGGCATGTACCCCGCCACGGCCAAGCTGCCTACCTGGAAGGTGGCCGAGTGCGCGCGACTGGCCCTTTCCGCGCTCTCCGGCACCGAGGACCCCTGGCCGGCCTGGCTCAGGGAACGTGCGGACGTCCTGGCACTGGCGGACGCCTTCGCAGCGGTCCACCACCCACTGAGCCTGGCGGAGGCAGCCAAGGGCGCACATCGGTTGCGCTTCGATGAGGCCCTTTCCACCCAGCTGACCATGGCCTACCGGCGGGCGGACGCGGCCAGCCACACCGCCCAACCCCGCCGTGCGCTCCCTGACGGGCTGCTGACGGCCTTCGATGCCCGTCTGCCGTTCCAGCTCACGGCGGGCCAGGAAGAGGTCAGCGCTGCCATCCTCGACGACCTGGCGGGATCGCGTCCGATGCAGCGACTGCTGCAGGGCGAAGTGGGTTCCGGCAAGACCGTCGTTGCGCTGCGGGCCATGCTGGCGGTCGTCGACTCCGGGGGACAGGCGGCCTTGCTTGCCCCCACCGAGGTACTCGCGCACCAGCACTTCCAGACCATCAAGGCCCTGCTTGGCGACCTCGGCGGCGGCCGCATGCTCGGCACCCCGGACATGGCCACCGATGTCGTCCTGCTGACCGGCTCCCTTTCCGCAACCACCAAGAAGTCCGCCCTGCTCCGCGCAGCCAGCGGCGAGGCGGGCATCGTGATCGGCACCCATGCGCTGCTGGCCGACCGGGTGCAATTCGCCGACCTCGGCCTCATCGTCGTTGACGAGCAGCACCGCTTCGGCGTCGAACAGCGGGCCGTCCTCGCGGACAAGGCCAGCAGCCGCCCCCACGTGCTCGTCCTGACCGCGACGCCGATCCCGCGGTCGGTCGCGATGACGATCTTCGGCGACCTCGACGTGTCCACCCTCGCGGAGCTGCCCGCCGGCCGCGCGGACGTGTCGACGGTCGTCGTCGACGCTGCGAGCCGTCCCGCGTGGGTCGGCCGGGCCTGGGACCGGGTGCGCGAGGAGGTGTCAGCCGGACGACAGGTCTTCATCGTCTGCCCGCGGATCGGCGGTCGTGGGAACGCCGGCGAGGGGAAGGGCGTCATCGAGCTGGCCGAGGAACTGCGCGCAGGGCCGCTGGCCGACGTCGGCCTCGGCGTCCTGCACGGTCAGCTGCCCAGCGACACCAAGGACACGGTGATGGCGGACTTCGCTGCCGGCGACCTCGACGTGCTGGTCGCGACGACCGTGATCGAGGTCGGCGTCGACGTTCCCAATGCGTCGATGATGGTGGTGTGGGACGCCGACCGGTTCGGCATCTCCCAGCTCCACCAGCTGCGCGGACGGATCGGGCGTGGCGGCCATCCCGGCGTCTGCCTGCTGATCAGCAGCGTCCCGGCAGGCGAGCCCGCCCATGACCGGCTCGACGCCGTCGCGTCGACACGGGACGGCTTCCTGCTCGCTGAGCTCGACCTCGAGCAGCGCAAGGAGGGGGACGTGCTCGGCTCCAGCCAGGCCGGCAGCCGCTCCAGCCTGCGCCTGCTACGCGTCCTTGAGCACGCTGACCTGATCGCCCAGGCCAGGGAGCTTGCCGCCGCCTGCGTGGCCAGTGATCCCGACCTGACCACGCCCGGCTTCGTCGACGCCGTCCGCGCGACGGAGCTGCTGGCCTCCGGTGACTGGCTCGAACGCAACTGAGTTGGGACTTCGTCGTTAGTCTGGCCCGGTGACCAGGATCATCGCCGGCTCCCGGAAGGGCCACCGCCTGCGCACCCCGGCGCACTCAGCCACCCGTCCCACGACGGACCGGGTGCGCGAGGCGACCTTCTCCCTGATCGCTGACTGGGCGGGAACAGCGGGTGACGGCGCCGAACACATGCTTGCCGGCCTGAGCTTCATCGACCTGTACGCCGGCTCGGGGGCCGTGGCGCTCGAGGCAGCGAGCCGTGGCGCAGCCCCGGTCGTCGCTGTCGAGAGTGACCAGGGGACCGCCCGCATCGCCCGCGGCAACGCCCAGGCGATCGGGCTTGTGATCACGGTGCTCGCCTCCACCGTCGAGAAAGCCCTCGCCGGCAACCCGCAGGCCCGGTTCGACGTGGTCTGGGCCGACCCGCCCTATGCCCTTTCCGGGGACCGTCTCGCTCCCGTTCTCGCCGCTGCGGCGCAGCGCTGGATCGCAGACGACGGCCTGCTGGTCCTCGAGCGCGCATCCAGAGATGAGCCACCGGTGTGGCCTGCAGGCGTGACCGACAGCTGGGAGCGGCGTTACGGTGAGACCACGTTGTACTTCGCCACGAAAGGGCGGTGAATGCTCGCCATCTGTCCGGGGTCCTTCGACCCCGTCACCCACGGGCACCTCGACGTCATCGGACGCGCCGCGTCGCTGTTCGACGAGGTCATCGTCGCAGTGGGGAAGAACTCGGCCAAGAACTACCTGTTCACCCTCGACGAGCGCCTCGACCTGATGCGCGAGGTGACCCGGGAGTGGCCGGGAGTGCGCGTGGAGGCCCTCGACGGGCTGCTGGTCGACTTCGCGCGGGCCAGGGGTGCGGGAGTGCTGGTCAAGGGCCTGCGCTTCGCGTCGGACTTCGATTTCGAGTTGCAGATGGCCCACATCAACGCCGTTGTGGGCTCGGTGGAGACGGTGATGTTGCCTGCATCGTCACAATGGGCCACGCTGTCCTCGACCATGATTAGGGAAGTTGCCAGCTATGGCGGCGATGTCGCCGCCTTCGTACCGGACGTCGTCGCCCGGCAGATCCGCCGAAAGGCGAAGGGAATGGAGCACTCCGATGGTTGAGCGCACGAACGAGGTGCTGAAGCAGCTCCACCGGCTGGTCGCCGGGGCGAAGGCCGTCCCGATGTCGGCATCATGCATGGTCAACCGGGCAGAGGTGCTCGCCCTGATCGAGCAGGCGGCTGACGCCCTGCAGTCCGACGTGGGTGAGGCGCAGCGGGTCACCGCCACATCACTGGAGACCCTCGAGCGGGCCCAGGAGGAAGCTGTGCAGATCATCGCGTCTGCGGAGGAGCGGGCCATCTACCTGACCAGCCAGACACCCGTGATGGAGGCCGCCCGCAGCAAGGCCGCCCAGCTCGAGGCCAAGGCGCTGGCAGACGTCGAAGCGCTGCGACGGGAGGCCGACTCCTACGTCGACGCCCGGATCGCATCCTTCGAGGCGGGCCTGCAGAAGACCATGGGGCAGGTGCGCACCATGCGCGACCGCCTCGCCACCCGGTCCGCGCTCGACGACACGTCGACCCAGGCACTGCCCCGGCTGCAGGGCTAGGGGCCCACGTTTTGCCGCGGCGTCGCCCGTCACGGTAGAGTCCTGCGTTGGTTATGACGCTGTCGATTTGTGCGTTGAAGGGATCCGTCGTGCCTCCCCGCTTGCCAGACCACCGTTCAGGGCTCGTGCTCGAAATACACGAGCTCTCCCGGAGGGCTGCCGTGCTGAAGGAGGTCAGTCGGGTCGCGGAAGCGCCAGAGGATTTCGGCATCGAAGTAATCGGGGTGCCACCCGGCTCACCCATTGACCTCGACCTTCGGTTGGAGTCCGTGGTGGAGGGGGTCCTGGTCACCGGAACCGCTGTGGTCCGGCTGCAGGGAAACTGTGCACGCTGCCTTGACGAGATCTCCTCAGAAGAGGAGGTCGACATCCAGGAGCTGTTCTGTTACCCGGGCAAGGAGACAGATGATCCGGAGGCCCTGCATATCGAGGACGAGTTGATCGACCTTGAACCCGTCCTGAGGGACGCGGTGGTGCTCGACCTGCCGTTCACGCCCCTGTGTCGTCCGGATTGCGCCGGGTTGTGCCCCGAATGTGGAGCCAACCTCAACCGAAACCCGGACCACAGTCATGCTGAGGCCATCGATCCGCGATGGGCCGGCCTTGGGGAGTGGGCGGGACCGATGAACGAACCGAAGAACAAGGAGTAACGCCGTGGCCGTTCCCAAACGGAAAATGTCCCGCAGCAATACGCGGGCCCGCCGTTCCCAGTGGAAGACCCTCGCGCCGACCCTGGTGACCTGCGCCAATGCGGCCTGCGGTGCGAAGCACCTTCCGCACACCGCTTGCCCCACGTGCGGCCAGTACGGTCCGCGCGCCGCTCGCCGGCAGATCCTCGAGCCCTGAGTCGGGCTCGGACCACGTCCGATACCGCAGTGGCGCCGAGCCGCGCCCTTGAGCTGATCGAACAGCTGGGGATCCAGATGGATCCCCAGCTCTATCGGCTTGCCATGACGCACCGGTCTTTCGCGTACGAGAACGGCGGCCTGCCGCACAACGAGCGCCTGGAGTTCCTGGGCGACTCGGTGCTCGGCATCGTCGTCACCGAGTTCCTCTACCGCACCTACCCCGACCTTCCCGAAGGCCGGCTGGCCAAGCTGCGGGCTGCCGTGGTGAACGCCCACAGCCTCGCCGACGTCGCGCGCGCGCTCGACCTCGGCAGTCAGATCCTGCTGGGCAAGGGCGAGCTCACCACCGGTGGCCGGGACAAGTCCTCGATCCTCGCCGACTCCCTGGAAGCCCTCCTCGGCGCGGTCCTGATCGCTGCAGGCAGGGATGGGGCCGACGCGCTGGTCCATCACCTGTTCGACCCGCTGGTCGTCCAGGCAGCAGAGCTCGGCGCGGGCCTTGACTGGAAGACCAGCCTGCAGGAGTACGCAGCCAACAACGGCCTGGGGTCACCCAGCTACCGGGTGACGGAGACAGGACCCGACCACGACAAGCGGTTCGCTGCCGTCGCCATCGTCGGCAACCGTGCCTACGAGCCCGGTGCCGGAACGTCGAAGAAGCAGGCCGAGCAGCGCGCGGCGGAGAACGCTTTCACGACGCTCGAAGAGTCCATCGCCCATGCCGGAACTGCCTGAAGTCGAGGTCGTCCGCTCCGGACTGGCCACGGCCCTCCCTGGGCGGACCATCGCCGGGGTCACGGTCCACCACCCGCGGCCGGTTCGACGGCACACCGGGGGACCAGAGGACTTCGCGACCAGCCTCGTCGGGCGGACGTTCGCGGAGCCGCGTCGCCGCGGCAAGTTCCTCTGGCTGCCCTTCACCGACTCCGACGCCCTGATGGCCCACCTCGGGATGAGCGGCCAGTTCCGGCTCGATGCACCCGGAAGCCCGCCGCCCCCGCAGTGCCGCGTGGAGTTCACCTTCACCGACGGAGGCCCGGAACTCCGGTTCGCCGACCAGCGCATGTTCGGTGGCCTGTGGCTGAGTCCCGGTGGCGCCGAGCTCCCCATCGAGGTCGCCCACATCGCCCGTGACCTGTTCGACCCCTTGCTGGATACCGATTCCCTCGTCGCGGACATCCGTCGCAGGCGCAGCGGCATCAAGCGCGTCCTGCTCAACCAGACCATCGTCTCCGGCATCGGCAACATCTACGCCGACGAGTCGCTGTGGCAGGCAGGGCTGCACTACGAGACCTCCGCCGACCGGCTGACCCGGCCGCGTGTGCGCGCGTTGCTGGCCGCGGCCAGCGAGGTGATGGCCACAGCGCTGGCAGCGGGAGGCACCTCCTTCGACGCCCTCTACGTGAACGTCAACGGCTCCTCGGGCTACTTCGGCCGCTCGCTCGCCGTGTACGGCCGGGAGGACCAGCCCTGCCTGCGCTGCGGCACCCCGATCGTGCGCGAGGCGTTCATGAACCGCTCGTCCTACCTGTGCCCCTCGTGCCAGAAGCGTCCCCGGCGCGCGGCCTCGGTGCGCCGAGCCTTGCCGCCGCTTTCCCGGTAACCTTGGCGCTTGTGACCCAAGCCACCCTCTACACGCGCTACCGACACGTCCTGCGCCAGTTCGTGAAGTTCGGCCTGGTCGGCGGTGCCGGTGTAGTGGTGAATATGGCAGTGGCCATTGCGATGAACAAGCTCAACGGCGGCACGATCAACGCCCAGCGCATCCTGTTCGCGATTCCTGCGACCCCATTCAACTTCCGGTTCACCTCGCTGGTCTGGATCGTGGGTTTCCTGATCGCGAACCTGTTCAACTATCAGCTGAACCGGTCCTGGACCTTCCGCGGCACCCGCCACGCCCCGTGGTTCACCGAGTTCTGGCCCTTCCTCGCCGTCGGCAGCGCAGCCGCCGTGATCGGGCTGTTCATCAAGGTCGCCATGACAAACCCGAGCTCGCCGGTCTACCTGCCCGAACCCTGGTTCCACGAGAACGCCGGCCTGCAGTCGCGTGAGTACTGGGCGCAGCTGCTCACGATCGTGATCACGACGCCGATCAACTTCATCGTCAACAAGCTCTGGACGTTCCGCCACATCCGCAACAAGCACTTCAGTTCGCTCGGCGGCTAAGCCGCATGTACCTCAAGAGCCTCACCTTGCGCGGCTTCAAGTCGTTCGCTTCCACCACCACCCTGGTCTTCGAGCCCGGGATCACCTGCGTCGTGGGTCCCAACGGTTCGGGCAAGTCGAATGTCGTGGACGCGCTGGCGTGGGTGATGGGGGAGCAGGGTGCCAAGACCCTGCGCGGCGGCAAGATGGAGGACGTCATCTTCGCCGGCACCTCCGGCCGTTCCCCCCTGGGACGCGCTGAGGTCGTGCTGACCATCGACAACTCCGATGGAGCGCTGCCGATCGACTACACCGAGGTGACGATCAGCCGAACGATGTTCCGCAGCGGCGGTTCCGAGTACGCGATCAACGGCTCCCCGGCGCGGCTCCTCGATGTGCAGGACCTGCTCAGCGACTCCGGCATCGGCCGCGAAATGCACGTCATCGTCGGCCAGGGCCAGCTGGACTCGATCCTCCAGGCCACCCCTGAGGTCCGCCGCGGCTTCATCGAGGAGGCTGCCGGCGTCCTCAAGCACCGCAAGCGCAAGGAGAAGGCAGAGCGGAAGCTGGAGGCGACCGCTGCCAATCTCAACCGGCTCAACGACCTGCTCGGCGAGATCCGTCGCCAGCTGAAGCCACTCGGACGGCAGGCCGAGGTGGCCCGCAAGGCGGTGGTCATCGCGTCTGAACTGCGGGACGCGAAGGCGCGCCTGCTGGCAGACGAACTGGTGGTGGCCAGTGCAACGCTGGAATCCGAGCTCGCGGCGGAAGCCGAGCTCAGGCAGCGCCGGGTGCGACTGGAG
This sequence comes from Propionibacteriales bacterium, assembly GCA_038220215.1. GTDB lineage: Bacteria > Actinomycetota > Actinomycetes > Propionibacteriales > Propionibacteriaceae > Propionicimonas. Next base: position 12,889 of record JBBRIY010000006.1, on the reverse strand, counting down.
GATGAGCTCACGCAGGTCCGCGAGGCCGAGCAATTGGCCGAGGCTGCCGCCCGGGATTCCCTGCCCCAGCTGACCGCAGCGCAGGAGACGTGGTATGCCCTCGCCGGCCTGGCCGAACGTGTGGCCAGCACGGCATCCATCGCCGGCGAACGCCTGCGCAACGCCTCCAATATCGGTACGGAGGACCGTCCGGGCCGCGACCCCGAGGCGATCGAGCGCGAGGCCGCCGACGTGCGCCGTGCCGAGACCGAGCTGCAGGCCGAGGTGGCAGGACGGACGGCTGCGCTCGCCGCGGCAACGCAGGCGCGGACCGCAGCAGAACTCGCCCACGCAGAGGCGGACAAGCAGTACGCGGCCCAGCAGCGGGCCATCGCCGACCGCCGCGAGGGCCTTGCGCGCCTCTCCGGTGAGGTGAACACGCTGCGCAGCCGCTCCGAGGCCGCCGGCTCCGAGATCGAACGCCTCACCGCAGCCAAGGTTGAGGCCGAGCAGCGCGCGGAGGCGGCCCGTCACCGGTTCATTGCCCTGGAGACCACCCTCGCCGGCCTCGGCGCCGGTGAGTCGGGACTCGACGACGCCTACGAGCATGCCGAGGCCGAGGTGGCAGCTGCCGAGGCGCACTTCGCCGACCTGCAGGCAGCGGAACGCGCGGCTGCGGCAGAACGCGGTGCGGCAGCAGCCCGCGCCGAGGCACTCGCCCTCGGACTGGAACGCCGCGACGGGTCGGCTGCGCTGCTGGCTGCCGGCGACCGCCTCGACGGGCTCCTGGGGTCCGTGGCTGCGCTGATCAGCGTCCGTCACGGTTCGGAGGTGGCCATCGCCGCAGCCCTCGGCGCCGCGGCGGACGCCGTTGCCGTGACCGACCTCGACGCCGCTGTCAACGCCTTCGGCCACCTGAAGGCGGAGGATCTCGGCCGGGCCGGCCTGCTCCTCGGGGGCATGACCGTTCCGGACACGTCCGGCTGGCCGGAACTGCCGGCCGGTGCCACCTACGCCGGTGAGCTGGTGGAGTGCGCGCCCAACCTGCGTCCGGCGATCGAACGGCTGCTGTTCAAGGTTGCCGTCGTCGCTGACCTGCCCCGCGGGCGCGAGCTGGTGGCCGCGCTGCCCGATCTCACTGCCGTCACAGCGGACGGGGACGTGCTGAGCGCGTGGTTCGCCGCCGGCGGCTCCTCGTCGAAGCCATCGCTGCTGGAGGTTCAGGCGGCACTCGACGATGCCAACTCCCGCCTCGGCGCAGCGCAGGCCGAGACCGAACGCCTGCGGTTCGCCCTCGCAGAGGCCGAGCACGTGCTGGCAGCGGCCCGGGAACGCTCGGATGCCGCGCTGGCCCGGCTGCACGAGTCCGACGCAGCTCACGCCGCGCTGGCGGAGGAGGCCGGTGAGCTCAACCAGACCGTCCGCTCGGCCCAGGCAGAGGCCGGACGGCTCGCCGCCGCGGCACAGACCGCCGTCGCCGCTCGCGACCAGGCCATCGCAAGCCTCGGCGACCTGGAGGCCCGACTCGAGCTCGCGTCCGTCCAGACCGAGCTCAGCGAGGCCGACCCCACCGAACGTGACCACTCCGGCGACCGTGCCCGGGCCGCCCGCTCCGCGGAGATGGACGCCCGGCTTGCCCTTCGTACGGTCGAGGAACGGGCACGGGCTCTCGCCGGACGCGCGGAGAGCCTCACCAGGGCAGCGGAGGCCGAACGGGCCGCCCGCGCCAAGGCCGCTGCCCGCCGTGAGCAGCTGCGCAGGGAGGCCGAGGTGGCCGCAGCCGTACAGATCGCCGCCGACTGGCTGGCCGAGCGCGTCGCAGCGTCCCAGTTGCTGGCCGAGGAGCAACGCACCAGGGCCCAGCAGCTCCGGGCCGGGGCCGAGGCCGAACTCACCGCCGTCCGCCAGCGGGGACGTGAACTGGCCCGGGCCTTCGAGGGGCTGGTCGACACCGTCCACGCCGACGAGCTGGCCCGCGCGCAGCGGCAGATGAAGATCGACGCGCTCGCGGAGAAGGCGCTCACCGAACTCGGCCTCGACACCGAGGCCCTCGCGGCCGAGTACGGCCCGGAATGCCTTGTGCCGGTACTGCTCACCCCCGACGGCCGTCCGGTGACCGACGATGACCCGACCCCCGACCCCGTGCCGTACGTGCGGGCCGAGCAGGAGAAGCGGCTGCGGCAGGCCGAACGCGACCTGGCGGTGCTGGGCAAGGTGAACCCGCTGGCACTGGAGGAGTTCGACGCGCTCAGCGAGCGGCACACCTTCCTCGCCGAGCAACTGGCCGACCTCCGCAAGACCCGCGACGACCTCAAGGACCTCATCGCCGACGTCGACACCAGGGTGCAGGAGGTCTTCGCCCAGGCCTACGCCGACGTGGAGAAGGCTTTCGAGGAGTCGTTCGCCCGGCTGTTCCCCGGCGGCGAGGGCCGCCTCGTGCTCACCGAGCCGGGGGAGTGGCTCACCACAGGGGTCGAGGTGGAGGCACGTCCGGCAGGCAAGAAGGTCAAGCGCCTGTCGCTGCTGTCCGGTGGCGAACGGTCCCTGGTTGCCGTCGCCTTCCTCGTTGCGCTGTTCAAGGCGCGTCCGAGCCCGTTCTACATCCTCGATGAGGTGGAGGCTGCGCTGGACGACACCAACCTCGGCCGGCTGCTCGAGATCTACGAGGAGCTGCGCGCCACCAGCCAGCTGCTCGTGATCACCCACCAGAAGCGGACGATGGAGATCGCCGACGCCCTCTACGGCGTGACGATGCGTTCGGACGGCGTGTCCGCCGTGATCAGCCAGCGCCTCCGGGAAGCCTGAAAAGTGCCCCGTTCTGACCCCTGATCCCGTACGGCATAATGGAAAGCGTTCCTGGCGGAAGGCTTGAGCGGTGACGTACTGGATCATCACGGTTGCGATCGTTGCGATCGCGCTCTGCGTCATTGCCATCGTCGCTGTCGGCATGAAGGGAAGCCTGTCCGACAAGGCCCCCGACTTCGCGAGCATCATGGCCAACACCGCCCGCCACCTCAACGGCGACGCCGACCCGCCGCAGGGCCTGGTCGACTTCTTCGAGGAGATCCCGGACATCCGCCCGAAGTCGGCGGACTCCGCCGCTGAGGCGCCCAAGCGCTGAGGCTGGCTCGCCCGCAGTACCTGCGTTGCCTACAGTGACCGCGTGGACATCTTCTGGATTCTCATGGCCGCCATCGGTCTGGTGCTGGTGGTGGCTGCCGTCACCATCATTGTCGGCCGCCGTCGCGCGCTCCCGCCCGCCCCGCCCGCACCCGCTCTGGCCTCCGAACCGCCTGCGGAGGCCACCGGGGCCGACGAGCCGGTCGCCGAGAGCGCAGCCGAGCCGGCCGTCGTCCCGCTCGAGTCGCCCGAGCCGCCCGCCTCGCGGCTGAGCCGCCTGCGCCGCCGCCTCTCCGCGAGCAACAACCCGTTCGCCCGTGGCCTGCTCGGCCTGCTGGCAGCCGACCGTCTGGACGCGGAGGCGTGGGAGGACCTGGAAGCCACCCTGATCACGTCCGACCTGGGCGTGGGCCCCACCGATGAGCTGATCACCGCGCTGCGCCGCGAGGTCTCCATCGACGGCGTCGCCGATCCGGCGAAGGCACGCGAGGTGCTGCGCGCGGAACTGCTGAAGCTGATCGGCACCGACGTCGACCGCTCGCTGCGGGTCACCGGCGCAGACGGCAAGCCCGGCGTCATCCTCGTCGTCGGCGTCAACGGCACCGGCAAGACCACCACCATCGGCAAGTTGGCCAGGGTGCTGGTGGCGGAGGGGCACACGGTGCTGCTGGCGGCTGCCGACACCTTCCGCGCCGCTGCGGCCGACCAGCTGCAGACCTGGGGCGCACGCGTCGGCGTCCGCGTCATCCGTGGGGCCGAGGGAGCCGACCCGGCCTCCGTCGCCCACGACGCCGTCGTCAGCGGCATCGAGGAAGGGGTCGATGTCGTCGTCGTCGACACCGCGGGACGGCTGCACACCAAGACCGGCCTGATGGACGAGCTGGGCAAGATCAAGCGGGTGATCGACCGGCTCGCCCCCGTCACGGAGGTGCTGCTGGTCATCGACGCCACCACCGGGCAGAACGGTCTCGCCCAGGCGCGGGTATTCGCCGAGGTCGTCGACGTCACCGGCATCGTGTTGTCGAAGCTGGACGGGTCGGCCAAGGGCGGGATCGTGGTGCCGGTGCAGCGCGAGCTCGGCGTCCCGGTGAAGCTGATCGGACTCGGCGAAGGCGCGGATGACCTTGCGCCGTTCGAGGCGGAGGGCTTCGTCGACGCGCTGCTCGGTGAGGCCTGATGCGCCTGCGTCCGGCGCACCCGGCCGACCTGCCTGCGCTGCTCGAGATCTACAACGACGCGGTCCTGCACACCACCGCCAGTTGGGACCTGCTGCCCTGGACACCGGTGGAGCACGCCGAGTGGTACGCGACCAAGGCGGAGCACCAGTACCCGGTCATCGTCGCCGAGGAGTCCGGGGAGATCCTCGGCTACGCGGCCTACGGACCGTTCCGTGCCAAGGCGGGGTACGCAGCGACCATGGAGCACAGCGTGTACGTCCGCCTGACCAGCCGGGGCCTGGGGATCGGGCGCTCGCTGCTGGTCGCGATCATCGAGGCCGCGCGCGCCAATGGCGTCCACGCCCTGATCGGCGGGCTCAGCGCCGAGAATGACGTCTCGTTGGCCCTGCACCACTCGCTGGGCTTCGTGGAGGTCGGGCGGCTGCCTGAGGTCGGCAGGAAGTTCGACCGCTGGCTCGACCTGGTGCTCCTGCAGCTCATCCTCTGACCCCCATGACCGACAAGGAGATCGAAGTGACCACGGCGAGCGTCGTCATCAACCGGACCCAGGGCGTCGCTCCCGTGCAGCGCCGTGTGTTCGGATCCTTCATCGAGCACCTCGGACGCTGCGTGTACACCGGCATCTACGAGCCGGGCCACCCCACGGCCGACGAGCACGGCTTCCGTGGTGACGTACTCGCCCTCGTCCGCGAGCTGGGTGTCAGCACGGTCCGCTACCCGGGCGGGAACTTCGTCTCCGGCTACCGCTGGGAGGACGGCGTGGGCCCGCTGGCCCAGCGTCCGCGCCGGCTCGATCTTGCCTGGCACAGCCTGGAGACCAACGAGGTGGGCCTCGACGAGTTCGCCCGCTGGTGCCGGCTCGCCGGATGCGAACCGATGCTGGCCGTCAATCTCGGCACCCGCGGCGTCGCCGAGGCCCTCGACCTGCTGGAGTACGCCAACCACCCGGGTGGGACGGCACTCTCGGACCTGCGGGTGTCCAACGGAGCGCTTGAGCCACACGACATCCGGATGTGGTGCCTGGGCAACGAGATGGACGGGCCCTGGCAGGTGGGCCATATTTCCGCGTCCGAGTACGGCGCCCTCGCCGCCAAAACGGCAGCGGCGATGAAGATGCTCGACCCCACGCTGGAACTGGTTGCCTGCGGCTCGTCCGGGTCGGGGATGCCGACCTTCGGCGAGTGGGAACGGGTGGTGCTCGAGGCCGCCTATGACCACGTCGACTACATCTCCTGCCACGCCTACTACCAGGAGCACGACGGCGACCTGGACAGCTTCCTCGCCTCAAGCCTCGACATGGAGCACTTCATCCAGACCGTCGTCGCCACGGCTGATCATGTGCGGCACAAGCTGCGCAAGGAACGCCCCATCGACATCTCCTTCGACGAGTGGAACGTCTGGTACCTGAGCAGGTTCGAGGAGTCGGGAAAGATCACCGACGGCTGGCCGATCGCCCCCCGGCTGCTCGAGGACGTCTATTCGGTTGCCGACGCGGTCGTGGTCGGGAGCCTGCTCATCACCCTGCTGAAGAACAGCGACCGGGTATGCAGCGCGTCGCTGGCCCAGCTGGTGAACGTGATCGGCCCGATCATGACCGAGCCCGGCGGGCAGGCGTGGCGCCAGACCACGTTCTTCCCGTTCGCCACGACCGCGCGGCTTGCTGCCGGCGTCGTGCTCAAGCCACGGGTCGAGGCCGGCACCTACCCCACCTCCCGTCATGGGAACGCGCCGCTGGTGGACGCCGTCGCCACCCACGATGCCGACACCGGTTCCGCGGCGGTCTTTCTCGTCAACCGGTCGCGTGAGGCCACGACCGTCCGGATCGACATCAGCGATCTGGCCGTCGGCGACGTCCGCGAGGCCGTGACCCTCGCCGAGGACGACCCCTACGCCACCAACACCCGTGAGCAGCCCGACCGTGTCAGCCTGCGTCCCATCACAGCCGTCCTCGCCGACGGAGTGGTGAGCGTCGAGCTCCCCCCGGTCTCCTGGACGGCCCTCTCTCTCAACTGAGGGGCGGCGATGGGTAGGATGGCCCGAGTTCCCGAACCGTGAGGTAGTGCCTTGTTCGACACCCTGTCCGACCGCCTGTCCAGTGCCTTCCGCACCCTGCGCGGCAAGACCCGGCTGACCGATGCCGACATCGACACCACCGCGCGCGAGATCCGTCTGGCCCTGCTCGAGGCCGACGTCAACCTCGCCGTCGTCAAGGACTTCATCGCAGCGGTGAAGGAGCGCGCCCACGGCGCGGAACTCACCGGCGCCCTCAACCCGGGCCAGGCCGTCATCAAGATCGTCAACGACGAACTTGTCACGATCCTCGGCGGCCAGGCCCGCCCGCTCCGCTATGCCAAGCGACCCCCGACGGTGATCATGCTCGCCGGCCTGCAGGGCTCCGGCAAGACGACGCTTGCCGGCAAGCTCGGCAAGTGGCTGAAGGACCAGGGCCACTCGCCCCTGCTCGTCGCAGCCGACCTGCAGCGCCCCAACGCCGTCACCCAGCTGCAGGTGGTGGGTGAGCGCGCCGGCGTCCACGTGTTCGCTCCCGAGCCCGGCAACGGCACCGGCGACCCGGTGCAGGTGGCCCGGCAGTCGATCCTGCAGGCCATGAGCAAGCTCTACGACGTCGTGATCGTCGATACGGCCGGACGCCTCGGCGTCGACGCGGAGCTGATGCAGCAGGCTTCCGACATCCGCGACGCGGTGAAGCCCACCGAGATCCTGTTCGTCGTCGACGCGATGATCGGCCAGGACGCCGTGAACACGGCCCGCGCTTTCGCAGACGGTGTCGGCTTCGACGGGGTGGTGCTGTCCAAGCTCGACGGCGATGCCCGCGGCGGCGCCGCACTCTCGATCGCCCGGGTCACCGGCAAGCCGATCATGTTCGCCTCCAACGGCGAGGGCCTCGGCGACTTCGACGCCTTCTACCCCGACCGGATGGCCAGCCGCATCCTCGGCATGGGCGACATCCTCACCCTGATCGAGACGGCCGAGAAGACCTTCGACGCCGAGGAGTCGGCCAAGGCTGCCCAGAAGCTGATCAACGGCAAGGGCGAGTTCGGCCTCGACGACTTCCTGCAACAGATGCAGGCCGTGCGGCGCATGGGTCCGCTGTCGAAGATTCTGGGCATGATGCCCGGCATGGGCCAGATGAAGGACCAGATCGCCGGCATCGACGAGCGCGAGATCGACCGCATCGAGGCCATCATCTACTCGATGACGCCCTCGGAGCGCACCAATCCGAAGATGCTGGACGGCTCCCGCCGCGCCCGCATCGCCAGCGGGTCCGGCACGCAGGTCTCCGACGTGAACTCCCTTGTGAACCGCTTCTTCGAAGCCCGCAAGATGATGCAGAGCCTCGCCGGCGGCGGCATTCCCGGCATGCCCGGAGTGCGCCGTCCCGCGGTGAAGCAGCCAGCCAAGAAGAAGAAGGGCAACAAGGTGTCCGGGAACCCGGCCAAGCGCACCGGGGCACCCGCGGCGAAGGCCATCGAGCCCGCCGCGCCGACGTCGGCCTTCGGACGTCCGCAGCCGACCGAAGCAGAACTCGCGAAGGCGGTCGGGGACTTCCAGCTTCCCGCCGAGCTGCAGCAGCTGTTCAACCCGAAGAACACCGGACCGCGCTAACCAACCGCCGATGAGCCACCACCACGCGCCGCCGGGGTTGGGCGAGCCGTCGTTCTTCGCGCACGACCACGGCACGGTTGCCCCCGGCGGTGGGCCGGAGCGCCAACGCCTGCACCTGAACGGTGTGCTGCTGCCCGGCGGCGAGGTCACCGACCTGTGGGTCGTCGACGGGGTGCTGCGCACCGAACCGGTCGCCGACGCCGTGACGGTCTGCACCGGCGCCTGGGTCATGCCGGGACTTGTCGATGCCCACTGCCATGTCGGTCTCGGCCCGCACGGCCCGGTGTCGGCGGACGTGGCCGAGGCGCAGGCGGTCGCCGACCGCGACGCCGGCACCCTGCTGATCCGTGACGCCGGCTCTCCGGTCGACACCCACTGGATCGATGACCGGCCCGACCTGCCACGCATCATCCGTGCCGGACGGCACATCGCGCGGCCATTGCGCTACCTCCGCAACTACGCAGAGGAGGTCACCCCCGATGCCCTTGTCGACGAGGTGGCCCGCCAGGCCGTGCGCGGCGACGGGTGGGTGAAGCTGGTCGGCGACTGGATCGATCGAGACATCGGCGACCTGGCCCCCCTGTGGACCGCCGACGTGGCAGCAGCAGCCATCGCCCGCGCCCACGAGCTGGGCGCCCGGGTGACAGCGCACTGCTTCGGCGAGGAGTCGGTGCACGAACTCGTGCGGGCCGGCATCGACGGGATCGAACACGGCACCGGCCTCGACGCCGAGACGATCGCGCTGATGGCCGAGCGGGGGGTCGCCCTCGTGCCGACCCTGGTCAACCTGGAGAACTTCCCGGGCTTCGCCGACGCGGGGGAGTCCAAGTTCCCCGCCTACGCCCGGCACATGCGGGCGCTGCACTCGCGTCGCTTCGCGACCATCACCGCCGCCATCGAGGCCGGGGTGCCGGTCTACGCCGGCACCGACGCCGGCGGCACCATCAGCCACGGGCTCATCGGTACCGAGATCGGCATGCTGGCCCGGCTCGGTGGTTCGGACTTCGCGCTCGGCGCAGCGTCCTGGCGTGCCCGGGATTGGCTGGGTGCCCCGCCGGTCACCGACGGCGCCTGGGCCGATCTTGTGGTCTATGACACCGACCCGCGCGAGAACCCCGAAGTGACACGGCACCCGAGCCTGGTGATCCTGCGCGGCCGCGTCATCTAGCCCACGGGGGTGCGGCCTCTACTGGGTGAAGCCCCACCAGAGCACGACCACGTTCAGCGCGACGATCAGGCCGACCACCAGCCAATTGACCACCCGTTGCGCAGTGCGGTCCGCATGCTCGCCCATCAGCGTGCGGTCGGCGGTGACGACAGCAAGGGGCGCTGCCGCGAGCGCAACCCCGAAGCTGAGCACCACCTGGCTCCAGATCAGCACCTCGGTCGCAGAGATGCCGGTGAGCAACAGCAGGACGGCCGGGCCGATGGTGATCAGGCGTCGCAGGGTGGGGGAGACCTGCCAGACGTTCAGGTCCTTCAGGATGCGGGAACCGGCATGGGTGCCGACCACGGCAGATCCGATGCCGGAGGCGAGCAGGCCGATGGCGAAGATGGCCGCCGGCCAGGGTCCGAGTTCTGCTCCGAAGGTCTGGTGGGCTGACTCGATGGTGTCACCGCCGTGACCCTGGAGGGCCACGGCGCCCAGTAGCAACATGCCGATGTTCACCGAGCCGGACAGCACCAGCGCCAGGGCCACGTCCAGCCGCTGGATCTTGAGCAGGCGCTTGATCGGGCTGGTCAGCACCCCGTTCGGTCGGTGGTGATCGATCGCGAGGGCCGAGTGCAGGTAGATGGCATGCGGCATCACCGTCGCACCGAGCATGGCGGCAACGAGCGGCCAGGCGTCCTTCGACGGGATGTCCGGCCACAGGCCGGCGACGGTCGCCGGCCAGTCGGGCGGCCGGAAGAACAGCGCCCCGATGAAGCCGAGTGCCACCACTGCCAGCAGCGCACCGATGCCGGCCTCGAAGACACGCTCGCCCCGGCGTCGCAGCACCCAGAGCAGCAGGATCGCCACCACTCCGACGATGATGCTGCCGGCCCACAGTGGCAGGCCGAACAGCAGGTACAGGCCCAGGGCGCCGCCGACGACCTCCGCAAGGTCGGTGGCGATCGCGATCACGAAGGCCTGCAGGCCGTAGGCCACGGTGAATGCCTGGGGGTGACGGCCCTTGTCGAAACGGTCGGCCATCGCCTGGGGCAGCGTCCGGCCGGTGACCAGTCCGAGCTTCGCCGACTGGTACTGGATCACCATGGCCATCAGGGATGCCGCTGCCAGCACCCAGACCAGGGCGTAGCCGTAGGTGGCGCCGGCGCTCAGGTTGGCTGCGACGTTACCCGGGTCGACGTACGCCACACTTGCGACGAACGCCGGTCCGAGCATGGCCATCGTGCCCGCGGTCGCCGCTGTGGTGCGGCCGGCCTTGCTGCCCCCTGCATTCATGATGGCGGCAGGTTACACGGCCCGGTTGGCCGTTCGGGGTGCAGGTCTGGCAGAATGGCTCCCGCATCTGTGCCTGCCGGCGCCCTCTGAACCCGGCCTCCGCGGATCCACCCGAACCAGGCGGGCGTTGCCCCACATCGATCGCCTCGGCTCACCCATCCGGCCCGGTGGCGTCACCGGTCCAGAACCAAGTAGGAGAACCACACACGTGGCTGTCAAGATTCGACTCAAGCGGCTCGGCAAGATCCGCTCACCGCATTACCGCATCGTCGTCATGGACGCGCGCACCAAGCGCGACGGCCGGGCCATCGAGGAGATCGGCCTGTATCACCCGAAGAACGATCCTTCGGTGATCCGGGTCAACTCCGAGCGCGCGCAGTACTGGCTGTCCGTGGGCGCCCAGCCCACAGAGGCCGTTGTTGCGATCTTCAAGCGCTCCGGTGACTGGCAGGCCTTCAGCGGCGACACCAGCCCGTCCGGCATCGACCCGCAGCCGGCTCCCCGCGACAAGGTGGCGCTGTTCAACGCCGCCCTCGCCGAGGCCGACAGCGAGCCCGCCAGCGCGGCGATCTCCAAGCCGAAGAAGAAGTCCGCCGAGGCTGACACCGAGGCCGCTCCGGCCGAGGCCGAAGAGGCCTGAGCATGCTCGCCGACGCGCTGGAACACCTGGTCCGTGGCCTGGTTCCGAACCCGGACGACGTCCGGGTGCGCGAAGCCGACCGTGGCCGGACCCGCACCCTTGAGGTACGGGTTCACCCGGAGGACATCGGCAAGGTCATCGGACGACAGGGACGCACCGCTGGTGCCCTCCGCACGGTGATCGCAGCACTGGCTGGCCGGGAGCAGGTACGGGTCGACTTCGTCGACGTCGACCGCCGGCCGCGCCGCCGCAACTGAATCCCAACTCATATTCGTCCGCCCCGTCGCTGAAGCGGCGGGGCGGACGACGTTTGGAGACCCGGTGTCTGAACAGTTGACCGTCGGCACCATCGGCCGCGCCCACGGGATCCGCGGCCAGGTGGCCGTTCGTCCCCGTACCGACAGCATCGAGGAGCGCTTCGCTCCCGGCGCTGTCCTGCAGGCCGGCGACCGCGTGCTGACCGTCGCGAGCTTCAACCTCCAGCAGGGCCGCCTTGTCGTTGCCTTCGCCGGCGTCACCGACCGCTCGGCAGCCGAGCTGCTGCGGGGTCTTGACCTCACGGTGGAGGGCATTCCGGACTCTGTCGGTGAGGACGAGTACCACGACAGCGAACTGGTGGGGCTGGTCGCCGTCGACCCCGAGGGCGCGCGCCTCGGTGAGGTCACAGGGGTGCGCCACAATCCGTCCCAGGACCTGCTGGTGCTGCGCACGGACGCGGGGGAGCGCATGGTGCCGTTCGTGAGCGAACTGGTGCCGGAGGTCGACGTGCCGGGCGGACGCCTTGTGGTCAACCCGATCCCCGGACTCCTGACCGAGGTCCCCGATGAGGATTGACCTGGTCAGCATCTTCCCCGACTATTTCGCCCCGTTGAGCCTCTCGCTGGTCGGGAAGGCCGTCGAGACGGGCATCCTCGCCCTCGGCGTCCACGACCTTCGTGAGTGGACCCACGACCGGCACCGCACCGTCGACGACACCCCCTACGGAGGTGGGGCGGGCATGGTGATGAAGCCCGAGCCGTGGGGCGAGGCACTGGACGCCCTGGTGCCGGACGACGGGCCGAAGCCGCTGTTGGTGGTGCCCACGCCGGCCGGGGTGCGGTTCACCCAGGCCCTGGCCCACGAACTGGCCACCCGCGAATGGCTGCTGTTCGCCTGCGGACGCTACGAGGGCATTGATGCCCGTGTCGTCGAGCACGCCGCTTCCCGGATGGAGGTCCTCGAGGTGAGCCTCGGCGACTATGTCCTGAACGGCGGCGAGGTCGCTGCACTCGCGATCACCGAGGCTGTCGTCCGGCTCCTGCCCGGCGTGCTGGGCAATCCGGAGTCACTGGTGGAGGAGTCCCACGGGGCCGAGCTGGACGGTTTGCTGGAGTACCCGGTCTACACCAAGCCCGCGTCGTGGCGGGGCCTGGAGGTACCGGCGGTGCTGCTTTCCGGGCACCACGGCCAGGTGGCTTCCTGGCGGCTGGAGCAGTCACGGCAGCGCACCACGGACCGCCGGCCGGATCTCATCGAAGGCGTGAATTAGGGCACGCGGTTATTGCCGAAACCACCGGTTGAGGCAGTTCGTCCAGCCCGTGTCCGCACTCTGAGATCGGCCCGCCCGAAAACCCCCTGACTGCGCGAGACGGTTGGTATTACTCGTTACTCTGACCTCGTGGCGACAACGACTCTTACTCCTCATCAGAGAGCTCTCCGATCAACCGTCGCGATGAAAGCCTTGATGGCTATCACCGGGTTGATTCTGATTGGCTTCCTTCTGGTTCACATGTACGGCAACCTCAAGATGTTCCTCGGTGCCGAATCCTTCGATCACTACGCAGAGTGGCTGAAGGGGGACATCCTCTACCCGCTGATCCCCAAGGGCTGGTTCATCTGGCTCTTCCGGGCGTTCATGGT